>WFTH01000102.1 GCA_015485595.1 Candidatus Microgenomates bacterium | reverse complement strand
CTTCAAGTTCTTTTTTGGCCTCATCCATTCCCCCTACATCTTTAAAAGTTACCGTCTGCTTACCCTTTACAAACAACTTAGCCTTGCTCTTACCCATCCCAAACATATCACCAGCTCCACCACGAGCCTGTTTAAACAAGAAAAAGAAAAAGCCGAGCATTAATAGTGCGGGACCAATATTAATCACAAACTCCCATAAAAGTTCAGCAAATCCAATATCAACCACCTTAATATCTGCTTGAGTCAGATCAACTCCCGCTGTGTCAAAGATGGCTCTAAGCTCCTGACCAGGCTCCTTCCGCGTCTCTTTTGGTAGTTCTTTATCTTTGTAGTAAACCTTAACGTTATCTCCAGAAACCTCTAGTCGACTAATCTTTTGATCCCTTACATCCTTAACCATTTGAGATAGGCTAATCTTTTCTAGCCCCACCCCACCAAACAAGAGTGAGAACAGCATGGGTAAAAACAAAAAACCCACCAAAGCATAAACAAGCAGCCGCCCTAAACTTAACCTTGGGTCAAACTTAACCTTTTTTTTGGTTTGGTAAAGTTTAGGTAGCTTCTTTAACTGATTTTTTTTATCTTTAGAAGACGTTGTCTTAGATGAAGACTTTGGTTTTGAAGCTAGAGACCGAAGTTTTTTAGCTAGATTCTGACTTTCAGAGTGCTGAGTCTTTTTTTTCTGATTAGACATAGAGGAGATTATACAACAATCATCCTACCTTGTCTCCTGGTTTCATCTGGTCGTTATCCAAAGCTAAAAGCGACAGGCGATCATCCTTTTCTGCCGCCAAGAGCATTCCTTGACTAACCACGCCACGGATCTCGCGCGGCTCAAGATTGGCTAGATAGATGATCTGCCGACCTACTAACTCCTCTGGTTTATACCACGGCTTAATGCTAGAGACGATCACGCGCTCACCCAAACCGCCTTCGGCCTCATCGCCTACATCGAGCGTGAGCTTAATCAACTTGTCTGTCTCCGGCACCATCTCGGCTTGTTTAACCGTGGCTACACGCAGGTCTAGTTTAGCAAAGTCGTTATAAGTAATAGTTGGCATAAACTGTATTTTATAACTTTTTTCCTAAAAAAGCTCCCCTAACACTAGCATAGGTTTTAAGTAACGATCTAGTCCAAGCCTCCCTAGTAGATGGCACGTTTACCAGCCAATTAATGTTAGACACGATCACTGGTATAAGCTCTGGTGGCAAGTTAGCTTCTGGAACCTTGAAAAACATGTCTACGGTGTTCATGGATGTCAGCCAAACAACAAAAGCTAAAATATTGCCAGCAATAACTCCCCAGCCCAAAGAAGACCTTTCTCGTCTTAGCTTAAAAAAACCACCACCGGCTTCTGCTTGAGAAAGCTGCCCAAAAAACAAACTTATAACAGTTTCTCCCAACAAAGAAGTAGCAAGCTGTTTTTCAGTAAAACGAAGGTTAGTATTAAAGATTGCCTGAACAACTTCTTTACTTCCTAACCAAACTATCAGGCTAACCACAAATGGAGCTAAAACCTTGACTATATCGCTAGGAGCAACATACTCTTTTTTAGAAATCTTATGTCCTGAATCTTGATGACCTTCTGCCGACATGACATTTAAACTTAACTATTAATGCCAAGTTGTGCAATCCCCATAGCCTGCCTGACCATTCTCACCGTCTCACCGGCTACCTGTCGAGCTTTTTTAGCGCCAGATTCAATCACCTCGTCAATGTAGCCTGGCTGAGTTAAAATTTCTCTTTTCTTTTCTTGAATTGGCTTAATCTCGTTATAGATCACTTCAGCAAGATAAGTCTTCAACTCTCCGTAACGCACTCCGCTTGACTCGTAAGCCTTTTCATACTTAACTCGTTTCTCTTTGCCTTCAAAAAGCTCAACTAAAGTCATTAAGGCTAAAACTCCTTTTGATTCTTGGTTGGTCGTGCTATCAATATAACGCTTTTTCGCTTGGTAACCTGGTTTTTTAGTATCGGTGATGGTCTTTATCTTACCCTTACCACTATCTGTTGGCACCTTGGCCAGTTTTTTCTTAATAGTCTCTAAGTCATCGGTCAAAGCAATAAAACTGCCCGGCATAGACTTGCTCATCTTGCCCTCGCCAGTAAGTGAGGGTACGTACTCGCCACTAGTTTGAAACCGCTTCGGTTCTGGCAAACTCAAGCCGTATTGAGAGTTAAACTTACGAGCGATCTCTCGCGCTATTTCTAGATGAGGTTCTTGGTCAATACCCACCGGCACTAGCTCAGCCTGATAAACCAAGATGTCCGCAGCCATTAAAACTGGGTAGTTCAAAAGCGCCATGGTTACGTTTTCCGGATACTGCTTGACCTTCTCTTTAAAAGTTGGCAGGTGCTGCATCCTGGCTACCGAAACCACGGTTGAGAAGTAGTAAGCCAACTCGACATGCTCTGGAACCATCGACTGAAAAAATAAGGTTGATTTTTCTGGATCAAGCCCGATAGCCAAGTAATCAGCAATCACGTTATGGCGGTTTTTCCTTAATTCTTCAACGTTAAACGGTGTGGTTAAAGCATGTAGGTCAGCCACCATGTAAAAGGTCTTGTAGTTGGGATCATCTTGAAGCGCTACCATCCCCTTAGCCGCACCAAAGTAGTTACCTAGATGCAAGGTGCCCGTTGCCCTCATGCCAGATAGGATGCGTTTTTTAGTCATAGGCACATTATAACAAACTAAAAAATAACCGGTGAGTTAAATCCAGATGAAAGAAAAGTGAGTTTAAATTGTATTACTAGTACAAGCGCGCTAGTAAAAAGTAACTTGCACTACGAGTGGTGCTAGAAGAAAGGAATAAAAATGACAAAAAAAACCATCGGTCTTGGTATTGCTACCATAACGGTTGCAGGCGCTTTAGCCGCTGGGTCGGTCTCGGCCTACAGAGGCGATCCAAACGTAAAGGGACCTAACTATACTCCTGAAAGGCATGAGGCTATGTTAAAAGCCTTTGAGAATAAGGACTTTAATGCCTGGAAAGAGTTAAAGCAAGGTCATGGACGCCCAGCCGAAGTGATTGACAACCAAGAAAAGTTTGAAAGGTTTGTAGAGATGAGACAGTACATGCTAGAAGGTAAAGAAGATGAGGCAGCCAAGATAAGAGCTGAACTTGGCTTAGGGCAAGGTATGACTCAAGGCTACAACAAAGATCATGCTGGTCAAAAAATGATGGGGCATGGACCATATGCCAAGTAGGTAAAACCTAAAGATCATGTTGTGTATAGAAAAAGGCGCCTCAAATGGCGCCTTTTTCCTATCTTCCTCTGTTAAATAAGCTAAAGTTCTTCTATCTTCACATTCGGTTCCATCTCTGGAGCGTCGATTAAGTTAAGGTAACGTTCGGTAGTGGTAATGCGTTTGTGTCCCACTAGCTGAGAAACATAAACTAGCGGGGTGCCGGCTTTTAGTTGTTCAACAATAAAGGTGTGTCTAAGGTCGTTTACTTTCGCATCACGAATACCAGCTAACCTAAAGTAGCGGTCGATCGAGGTACGAATGTTGCGGACTAAAAACGGCCTGCAGGTCTTGGTTAAAAACAAGGTTTTCTCTTTAGTCTTCGGCCTAGTCTCCAGATAACCCAACAAAGCCTTCTTAGCAGCCATGTTAAGTGGCACTTTTCTCTCTGGACGAGAGTTCTGAGCCTTGATAGTGATCACGTTTCGCTCAAAATCAATGTCGTCAATGGTTAGGTTGGCTAACTCGCTAATGCGCATGCCAGTCTGAAGTAAGAGCTCTACCACCGCTGCGATACGCGAATCTCCTTTGCAAGCATCTCTTAAAGCACGATACTCGATCTTAGATAAAACTCTTGGAGGAGCCAGCTGATACTTGGGGTGAGCCACCAACATCGCCGGATTAGACTGAATCTCCCCGTTTTCTACCAAAAACTTAAAGAAGGACTTAATCGAGTTAAGTTTTCTGGAAACTGATTTGGGAGTGTAGCGTTGCTTTTTTAAAAGCTCCTTAAACTCCTCAATGTCATCTACTGTCACCTCTGTGGGATAAAGCTTGTTCTTTTTTGCTAAAAACTCCACCAACTGCTCGATGTCTTTACCGTAAGCTAGGAT
>WFTH01000101.1 GCA_015485595.1 Candidatus Microgenomates bacterium | reverse complement strand
TACTTAGCTTTTTTCTTTTTAAGTTTTTTGTTCTGGCTCTTACCGTTTTTTTATGACGTTATCTTTGGTCATTCTTTAGAAAGAGCAGGAGTGACGGTGTTTTCCAAAGTTGATGGTTTGGGAAATCAGTTAATAACACTTGCCCACAACATGCTTATTCAACTATCACCTGGATTTTTACTTTTGGGAGAGGTAGACACTCTCCGTCATGGTGGTCTACCTTTTTATGTCTTGTTGCCTGGCAGCTTACTGCTTATCTTGGTGGGCTTGACGACCTGGCTGGTCGGTCGTTTAAGAAGAAAAGCTTATCGCCAGCTTGATCGAGGCTATGTTTTTGCTTTGTTTATTACTTTCGTTGGTCTTTTGCCAGCAGTTATCGGTGTGATCGTGCCGCACCCGAATCGGGCCTTGCTAAGTTTGCTTGGTTTTATTCTACTAGTAGTTTTAGGCTGGTTGAGTGTAACCTTGATGTTTAAGCAACAAAAGTGGTCGAAAAAGGTTTTAGCAATGCTTTTTGGTCTGTGGTTTATCGTTCAAGCAGGAGTTTTTGTTTATGATGTTTTTTACTACTTTACTACCTATGCTAAAACTTCAGCTGAGAGCTTTAACGATGGCTACTTAGAACTTATGCAGGAAGTTATAAAGTACGAGAGAGGGCTTGAGGGCTATCCTGAGGTTTCAAAGATTATTATTACCTCTGAGTACGGCCAACCTTATATTTACGCTTTATTTGCTAGAAAGACCAGTCCGATAGCCTACCATGGTGGGTCTTTAATTAAGTATAGCTTTCCAGATGTGGTTAACGTGGATGCTTTAAGTGAGCCAAATGCTTTGGTGGTGGCTGGTAAAAAGGCTGACCTGATCGACAAAACTAAAGCGGATAAAGTAATATATAATAGGGCCGAAGAGCCGGTCTTTTGGTTGTTTAGAACAAAGTGAAGTTAAATTGAATACTGAATACTAGATATTGGATGCATAGATAAATGTTTAAGAAACTGAAAAAAAACTGGCCATTAATCTTAATTGCCGGCTTGATTTTGAGTCTGGCTGGTTACCTACGTTTTTATAAGCTCTCTAGCTTGCCCCCAGCTCCTTATTGGGAAGAAGTAGCCTTAGGATACGATGCTTACAGTATTTCCCAGACCCTTAAAGATCATCACGGAAACTTTTTGCCTCTAGTGGCCTTTGAATCCTTTGGCGACTGGAAGCCAAGTGGCTATTTTTATGTTCTAGCACCGTTTGTGAAACTCTTGGGCCTTAAGGTTTTGATCGTTCGCTTGCCAAGTGCTCTAGCTGGCGTGGCGATCGTGATAGGCTTGGGTGTTTTAGCTTGGATCTTGGTTAAGGAGTTAAAGCTCTTTCCCAACCTAAAGAAACACCATCCTAAAACCTTTAAGTACTGGGTAGGTTTTGTAGCTTTATTTGTGGGTGCTGTTTCTTCTTGGGCGATCATGTTTTCTCGGGCTGCTTGGGAAGCTAACTTAGCTACCGCTTTTTTAGTCTGGGGCGTGATCACCTTCTTTTGGTTTGAGTTTAAACAAAGAAACTCAAGAAACATTCAGTACTTGTGGTTGACTGTCAGTGTCTTTCTCTTTGCTTACAGTATGTACACCTACCATGCGGCTAGAGTAGTGGCACCGATACTTTTGGCATTTTTAATGCTTGAGTTTTTAATCAACTCTTTAAAAGAAAAGCAGAAAAGATCCTGGCAAGCTCAAAAACAGTTGGTTTTGAGCCTTTTTGGAGCTGGAGTATTCTTTGTGATCTTGATCTCCCCTTTGCTGATTGGACTGAGAAACCCTCAGGTAAGCGACCGTTTTACTACCACCAGTGTTTTTAACGACACGCAGGTGATTGAAAAAAGTAATCGCCTAAAAAAAGAAGCAGGTTACAGCCTCTTTTCCAGAGTTTTTTATCATCGTTATGTCTTTTACTCTCAAGAAATCTTAAAGAATTTCTTTAAACACCTAAATCTTGATTTTCTCTTTATCCATGGAGATGCCAACAGGCGTCATAGCACTGGTTATGTGGGCGAGCTTTACTATCTAGACTTTTTCTTTATCTTGCTAGCTCTTTATGGATTGGCTCGGTGGCAAAGAAAGCTAGGTCTATTTCTGTTTGTTTGGCTAGTTGTGAGTATTATTCCTTCGAGCCTTACCCTAGAAGGTTCACCTCATGCCTTAAGGATCTTACCTGGCATGCCGGCTTGGCTACTCTTGGTTAGTTTTGGCATACTTTTTTGGCTTGACTGGTTGGTTAAAAAAGTTAGACCTAGATTGTTTGTGGGTGTTAACTTGATCGTGTTAATAACCTACAGTCTTCAGGTGGCTGCTTTTTGGCGATTTTATACTCAAGTCTATCCTAAACTCTACGCGCACGAGTGGCAGTATGGTTACAAAGATGCCATAAAAGAAGTGAAAGCACTAAAGGCCAAAAATCCTAACTACGATGTTTATATCTCACGCTCAAAAGGTAGGCCAGCAATGTACTGGTGGTTTTATACCCAGGAAAACCCAGGTGAGGTGCAGGCACAAGACAAAAAAGAAGCTAAGTCAGACATGCAGAATGAGTTTTTAACCTATAAAAACATGACGTTTTTTGATAAAACCAGCCAAGTAAGGCAAAAAAGCGTGGTGATGCTTACTCCAAAAGAAGCAGAAAAATCTGGCTTAAAAAATAAACTAAGCGTCACCAAGGTAGTAAAAGATTTGGAGGGTAAGCCAGTTTGGTTAATCGGAGTAGTAAATTGATAGACACATTATGCATAAATTTTTAGTCTGGATTAAAAAAAACCAATGGTTCTTGATTTTTGCCTTTATTTTTTTTGGACTTTTACTTCGTTTAAGTGCTTTATTTATTTGGCCTTTTGGGTTTGATCAAGTACAAATCCTGGAGGCAGTAGATAAAATTCTTAGTGGAGATCCAACTTTAATTGGACCAAGAACCGGTCCTGCTCAGATGTTCACAGGACCATTAATCTATTATTTAACTGCATTTTTTTATTTACTTAGGTTTAGTTATTATTCTTTGATCGTTAGTACATTAAGTATTGCCTTATTAACAGGATTGTCAATTTACTTTTTAATTAAACGTTATTTTGGATACAGATTTGCAATTATTGCACTATTTATTTGGTCATTTTCAGAGTTTTTTATAAGCATAGATCAAGTTACTTGGAATCCAAACTTAACTTTTTTAGCTTCAAGTTTAGTTTTTTTCCTTTAATCGCTTTAGTTAAACAAAAACATATTAATTGGTTAGATTATTTGTTTGTGGCACTGGGAGGATTCTTGGCTTATCAAGCGCATTTTTCTGGTTTTTTATTACTTGGTTTAGTTTTTTTAGGATTTTTGGCAAAAGAAAAAATGAAAGCTTTAGGATTAAGTTTCTGTCTCTTATACACATCTCC
>WFTH01000100.1 GCA_015485595.1 Candidatus Microgenomates bacterium | reverse complement strand
GTTGTGACCGTCTCGATTAAAAAAACTCAAAAAGTGATCGATCCCAACTCAGCCTTTTTGGAGGTTGGACCCTTTGGGGTTAGGTTGCCCGGTGAAAAGACCAAGCAGATCAAGGCTGACATTGGTACCGGGTTTGTGGTTGATAGTCAAGAAAATCTGGTGGTTACAAACAAGCATGTAGTTTCTGACCCCACAGCCAAGTATCTGGTGATTGATAAGGAGAATAAAGAGTATAAAGTTGTAAAGATCTATCGAGACCCAGAAACAGATCTGGCTATTATTAAGGTTAACGGTTTAAATAAGCCGGCTTTACCACTTGGTGATTCGGATAAGATTCGGGTTGGAGAAAGCGTAATCGCCATCGGTACGGCTTTGGGAGAGTTTCGTCATACGGTTACGGCTGGGGTGGTTTCTGGCTTAGGGCGAGGAATTACGGCTGGCGACGGATTCTTTATGCTGGAGAAGCTGGATAACGTGATTCAGACCGATGCTGCCATTAATCCAGGCAATTCTGGCGGACCGTTGATTAACTCTCGGGGAGAAGTGATCGGTGTAAACGTGGCGGTAACCCAAGGAGCAGAGAACATTGGTTTTGCCATTCCGATTAATCTGGTAAAGACCATGTTGGATAACTTTAATCGCACTGGCAAGTTTGTTAGGCCGTTTTTGGGAGTAAGTTATCAAATGATCAGTCCAAAAGCCGCCTTGGCAAACGAGATACCTCAGGGCGCTTATGTACTTGAGGTAGTTGAAGGTTCGGCAGCACAAGCAGCTGGCCTTAAGACGGGAGACATCATTGTGGAGTTAAACGGAATCAAGTTGGATCAAAAACATCCTTTAGTCAAGGTGGTTAACCGGCTTAAAGCTGGAGAAGAGATTAGTCTTAAGTATTGGCGCGAAGGAAAGTTTCATACCGTCAAGGCGAAACTGGGATCTATGGGGGAAGAGGAGTAAATTAGTTAAAATTGAAGAATATAAGGTTAAGAACTGTAAGACTTAACTTAGTTTTTCCTTTAGTGTTTTAACTATCTCTTCCATTTCGCCGTCTAAGATGGCTGGTAGATTGTACCAAGACTGTTGTACTCTATGATCGGTAACCCGGTTTTGGGGAAAGTTGTAAGTACGGATCTTTTCTGCTCTTTGGGCTCGACCGATTAACTTACGTGCCTCACCGATCTCTCTAAGACGTTTTTCTTCCTCTATCTCCCAGAGCTGAGCTCTTAAGAGCGAGAGAGCAATTTGGCGGTTTTGAGCCTGTTTTCTTTCGGTTCTGGCTGTTACCACAATCCCGGTAGGCTTGTGAGTTAACCTAACTGCACTATTAGTTTTATTTACGCTTTGCCCTCCAGCACCTGAAGAACGCATAAACTGCCACTCTAGATCGTCGTCTTTAATCTTCACCGCAGTCTTAGGGACCTCTGGTAGAACGGCTACACTGGCGGTTGAGGTGTGCAGTCTACCAGAGGTTTCGGTAGTCGGCACTCGTTGCACTCGATGCACTCCAGACTCAAACTTATAGATTTCATAAGCACTGCCAAGATGACTGGAGCCTTTTATTTTTATCACCAGATCATCAATAAACTCTGTTTTGAGTTTAAGGTTATCTGCAAATCGTAAATACATTCGAAGTAGATCATGAGCCCAGATTTTTGCCTCGTCTCCACCAGCCCCGGGGCGAATCTCGATAGTACAGTTACCCCGGAGAATATTCAAGGAGTCTGTTTGATGAGGTGACTGGCCAAACTGACTTACTGCAGCGTTTAGGGCCTGCTTCTGTTTAGTGAGTTCTTCAATCTCAGCCAGAGCAGCTTCTTTTAATTCTGGATCGTTAAGCAACGCCTTAGCCTCAACCAACTTCTTTTCAAGAAGTTGAATCTGGTCCTTAAAGGGGTTGTTTAACATGAAGTGTCTAGTTGCGAGCTTGTTTAAGCTTGACTTGTTGCTCTCTTAAAATTTCTTGATAGCTCTTTGGTGTTTCTTTTTCAGAAGAGGCTGACTTTTTCTTTGTTTTTTGTTTAGTTTTTAACTTCTTTGCTTTTTCAAGCTTCTGCATAAACTTATCCACCCTGCCTTGTGAATCTACGAACCTCATCTCGCCGGTAAAGAAAGGGTGAGACAAGGCAGTGATGTCGGCTCGAATCACGTAGTAGGTTATACCATCTACTTCTTTGGTTTCATTACTGGTTAGGGTAGAGTAAGAGAAGATCTCTTCTTGAGTGCTTTCATCTATAAAGATAACTGGGTTCATCTTTGGGTGAATGCCTTTTTTCATAGCTTCTTCCTCTTGTTGATTTTACAAAATAGGAGCTTATTTTAACACAGAACTTAAAATAAAACTACACCTATCAGCTCAGCTTGACACAAGTTCAGACAGCTTCATTTTTTTCTTAATAACTTGATAAGCTCATCTGCCAAGTAGCTTTTTTGGCTAAACGTTTTTAGATTCTTTAGACTAACTACGCCTTGTTTTAGCTCATCCTCTCCTAGAATTACAACATAGTTAAGCTGTTTTTGCGCGGCGATCTTAAGTTGCTTGCTGAGTTTGTCAAAGGCGGGATAGACCTCGGTGTCTATGCCGGCTTGACGGAGTTTGTTGGCTAGCTTGAGGGTTTCTTTTAGAGTTTCTGGTCCATACAAGGCCACCATTACCTTAACTTGATCGGTTTCTGGAACTAAACCAAGTTCGTTGGCTGTTTCAAGAATGCGATCAAACCCTAAACCCACTCCCACAGCCGGCATTTTAAGCCCTGAAAGATCTTCAACTAGATTGTCATAACGGCCACCACCGCCAAGTGAACCAAGATTTACACCGGTCTCGTTTGCGCTGATTTCAAAGATTAGGCTGGTGTAGTAGTCAAGTCCCCGCGCTAGGGTAGGTGAGAATACTAAAGCCTCACCGACTAAACCCAAGTTTTTGCTTATATCCATAATCGACTTAAGCGACTTGGTTGGACTACAAGCTTCAAGCTTACTTAAGGCATTATTAGCCGCAGTTTGAGTTAGACCCTTACTTACAAGCTCAGCCACCACCTGACTCGAGCTTTTTTTGTCGAGTTTATCGATTGTCTGGATAATGCTGGTTAAACTAACCTTATCCGTCACAAACGGAGCTAGGGTGCTATAAAGTATCTCTCGGTCGTTTAGTTTAATCTTGATATTTTTGTAACCGATGTCTTTAAAGATGGCATAGGTAACGGCCAGTATTTCAGCATCGGCAACAGGCGACTGACTGCCAAAGATGTCTAGATCAAACTGCCTAAACTCACGGTAGCGACCTCTTTGGGGTTTGTCAGCACGAAAGACGTTTTGAGTTTGGTAGCGGCGAAAGTATTTTGGTAGTTTATCTTGGTATCGAGCTAGAACTCTAGCTGTTGGTACGGTTTGATCGTAACGTAGACCGACTTTTCGCCCACCTTTATCCTCAAAAGTATAAAGCAGTTTATCCGCTTCCTCGCCATACTTACCGGTAAGTAAATCGGCATATTCCAGAGTTGGAGTCTCCATGGGCTGAAAGCCAAACCTCTTGGCTGTAGAGATTATTTGGTTAAGCAACCAGTCTCGTTTTTTCTTTTCTGCTGGCAAAAAGTCACGGAAGCCCTTTAAGATTTTTGGTGTTTGCTTTTTCATATGTTTGGTTGTCCTTTTTGGCTAGTTAACACTTAAATTATACCAGCTATAATAAAAAACCTCGCTTTAAGGCGAGGCAAAGTGGACCTGAGGGGAGTCGAACCCCTGACCTTTCCGATGCGAACGGAACGCTCTAGCCAACTGAGCTACAGGCCCATAAACCTATATTCTATAAGATTTTAGAAAAAAAGACTACTTTTTTTCTACCTCGGTTAGTAGTCGGATGTGACTGGCTGTGAGTTTGTCTTTATCTTGATAGCTAATAACAAGAACGTTTAGATCTGTATCTAGGTCTTTTTGGGTGGCTTTATTTCCATTTAGATCATCGATCACTAGGTTTTTGTTAAGTAAAGAAAAGGTCTTATGTTCATTGTTATTTCTGGTGGTTAAGGTTAGCTCCTTTTTATTTAGCTTGGTGATGGTGCCTAAGTAGACTGCTGGAGCAGAGGGGATCGGCTTTTTGGAATAGAAGCTGATTACTTCTGGCGTGAGTTTTACTTCCGGAGTAATAAGGTCCGGAGTGGTCTCGGTGCTATCTAGTGTAGCCCTAACCAGCGCCCAGTTACCCACCTCTACCTGACTTACCTTGATGGGTTTATCTTCTTTTAACAAAATCGCTTGATTTAAGGCCAAGATGAACTCTCCTTGATCGTTAGAGAGAGTGATCGACTCAGCTGTAACCTTCTCAACCTTGCCTAACAAGGCTCGCTTCCGACCTACATCTTTTCCAAGCTTTTTATTGATTCTGTTTAAGATGGCTTCTTTAGTAGCGCTTTTTATCTCGGTATTTTGAGCTAGGTCAGTCTTAGCAGCTGTGGTGGCTTCTGGCGGAAAGGTGGTCTGGCTTGCCTTAACCACCAGCCTAGCTTGACTTTCTGTCTGGCCGTCCAGGTCAACACCTATAACATAGATCATGTTCAGCTCATCTTTAAGATTAAGTTTAAAGCTGAAGCTTTCTTGGTCTAATCGTAATAGATCGATGTTATTGTTTAACACCTTTACTAAGTAGGCTTCCGGTTTATACTTACCGGTTAGGTCGAGTGTTTCCTTGGAGGTGATTAGTCCGTCTAGAGGGGTTTTGATTTCTAGTTTGCCTTTTTCTTTAGCAGTTGGTGTGACCGTAGTCTCTGCGATGGTTTTCTCTGTTTTGGTTATCTTGGCTGCTTGGTTTTTGCTTCTTAGGTAGTAAGCTCCGGCAGTAACCATCAATCCCAAAGATAGCCCAAAGAGAATAGCTATGATAGTTTCTTTTTGCATCTTTTTCTATATTATAAAGCATGCTTGCAAGTTTATTAAAAGCAAGTTAATATAAGACTGAAAATGACCATCACTTACCTTGGGCACTCCAGCTTTAAACTTAAGGGAAAAAAGGGTACGGTTGTGAGCGATCCTTACCACGAGTATGTTGGTTTTAAGATGCCTGGTACAAGCGCGGACATCGTTACGATCTCTCACAGTCATGAGGATCATAACGCTTTTGAGCAGATTATGGGTACAAGTCGCAGAAAGAAGCCGTTTATTATTCAAGAAGCTGGTGAGTACGAAGTTGGAGGTATCTCGGTGTTTGGTACGCCCGCTTATCATGATGATCAAAAAGGTAGTTTAAGGGGTCGAAACACTATTTTTACCACCTTAATCGACCACGTCAGTGTCTGCCATCTAGGAGACCTGGGTCATGAACTTACCCCTGGTCAAATCGAGTCGATAGGTAACGTGGATGTGCTGCTTATCCCGGTTGGGGGAGTTTACACTATTGATCCAAAACAGGCAACTAAGCTTATTCATACTTTAGAGCCAGCTTATGCTATTCCGATGCACTACCGAACCAAGAAACATGAAGTAAAGGTCTTTGGTGAACTGGCCACTCTGGATGACTTTTTAAAGGAGTACGGAAGTGAGCCTCAAGTACTGAGCAAACTTGACGTAGATAAGAGTCGTTTATCGGAAGAGACAGAACTGGTTGTGTTAACACCACCAGCATAAAAACATGAAGCAAAAAGTTCCACCTCACGCCCTGGATGCAGAGCGTTCCGTGTTAGGCGCCGTTCTGATTGATGCCGATGCGATCGTAAAGGTTGCGGACATTTTGTCTCCGGAAAGTTTTTATGACAAGAAACATCAACTAATTTTTTCGGCGGCTTTGGAGCTTTACGAAAAAAAGCAGTCCATTGATGTAGTAACCTTAACAGAGAAGTTGCGCAAGCAAAAGAAACTTACCGACGCTGGTGGTTCAGCCACGATCGCCAAGTTATCAAACATTCTTTCTACCGCAGCTAACGTAGAGGACTACGCTAAGTTAGTGGCCGATGCTTATACTAAGAGGCGCTTGATTAAGATGGCTGGGGAGATTAGCGAGTTGGCTTTTAAAGATCAGGACTCGGCAGATGAGATCATGAATCTAGCTGAAAAACAGGTCTTTGCCTTAAGTCAAAATCTTGGAGTTCAGACCTTTACTTCTTTAAAAGATACCTTAGTTGAGTCGTTTGAACGCCTGGACGAGCTTCAGAAAAATAAAGGAGCCTTAAGAGGAGTACCAACTGGGTTTAATGATCTGGACAGGATGCTTGCGGGTATGCAGCGATCCAACCTCTTAATCTTGGCAGCACGTCCTGGTATGGGCAAGACCGCCTTTGCTCTCAACATAGCCCAGAATGCAGCAGTAGCTGAAGGGAAGAAGGTGGGTGTTTTTTCGCTGGAGATGAGTAAAGAGGAGCTAGTTGACCGCTTACTGGTTTCTCAGGCAGACATCGATGCTTGGAAGTTAAAAACCGGCCAGCTTGATCAGCAGGATTTTTTAAAACTTTCTGATGCGATGGGAGTTTTGGCCGAGGCTCAGATTTTTATTGACGATACTCCTGGTATGAGCATCTTTGAGATGCGAACCAAAGCAAGACGCCTCATGAGTGAACATAACATTGATCTTTTAATCGTTGACTATCTTCAGTTAGCTCATGGAAGTGTAAGGGATAATAGAGTTCAAGAGGTGTCTGAGATTTCTCAGGGGTTAAAGAATATTGCTCGAGAACTAAGGATTCCGGTCTTAGCCTTGTCTCAGCTCTCTCGAGCGATTGAAAATCGAGGAGAGAAGACGCCTCAACTCTCTGACCTTAGGGAGTCTGGTTCAATTGAGCAGGATGCTGATGTAGTTATGTTTCTGTATCGCAAAGATGATGACATTCGAGAGGCGGTGAGTCTCAAGGTGGCCAAACACCGAAACGGTCCTTTAGGAGAGGTTGAGCTCTACTTTAGAGGAGATAGGATTAAGTTTTTCGGTATGGAAAAAAGAATGGGTGTCTAGATTTACTTTAAGGTAAAGCCAAAAAGCAGATAGATTAGGCCACTACCGAATGCAGTAAACATTAAAAACATTCCCAAGTTACTTTTTAGGTTTTTCATTGATCTAGCTGAGCGAGGGTTTGATGTGGAGATGATCACCACGGCAGCCACGCCGAACCAAAGTAAGGCTCGAAAAACTATGGACCAGACGCTTTCAACGTTAAAGAAGTTAAGAAAGATCTCACCTACTGTTGTTAGCATACTTTCACTATAAACTAAACCAAATTGAAGTGCAAATTTTAAGTCTCTTGGCAGAAGTTAAGTTGTGTTAAAATAACCCTTGTCAAGCTGCCTTCATCTTTAGCCGAGATGGCGGAATTGGTAGACGCGTAGGTCTCAAAAACCTATTCCCTTTTTGGGAGTGAGGGTTCGACTCCCTCTCTCGGCACGAGTTGCTTTTAGCTTTGCTAAAAATTGAACTCATAAAAAATAAAAGATTGGTAGTTATCATAGTTTCAAATCTTAAATCTTTAATTTTAAACCAACATTATGTACCCAACACTTTTTACGCTCGGTCCGTTTTCTGCCAAAACCTTTAACCTTTTTTTGGTTCTTGGTTTGTTTATTGCCGCCTTTACTTTTTGGCGCAGGACAAAAGAAGAGCACTATCAGGAAATAGAGTTGTTTGACGGTTTTTTATTAGCGGTGATCATGGGCTTGGTTAGTGGCAGGTTGGGATTTGTTTTAACCCACTGGTCTGATTTTGGCTTTAACTTTAGCAAGTGGATAAACGTTTTTGTTTATGGTGGTTTTTCTGGTTTGATTGGTTTATTGGGCGCAACCTTCTATTTGGCTTTTTTTGCCAAAAGACGTCGTTGGGATGTTTTTAGCATCCTAGACTATTGGGTTACCAGCCTGTCTTTGGGAGTTGGCATGGTCTATCTTGGTTTATTTTTTGACAGTGCGGGCGATGGTCAGGCAACCAAGCTTTCCTGGGGAGTAATCTTTCCCGGTCAACTAGAACCACATCATCCGGTCCAACTTTATTGGGCTCTTTTTTATTTGAGTTCGTTTCTTTTTTTACTTTGGGTGGAGGGTCGATATCGTACTTTTGGGTGGTATCGAGCAGGTAAAAAAGCCGCCCAGACAGGCTTTCTAACCGCTAGTTTTTTAATTATGCTAGGTGCTTTTTCTTTTTTAATTGCCTTGCTTAAAGTCAGCGTTAGTAGCACTTGGTTTGATTACTACCTGGCGGGAACTGCTTTAGCAAGTGGTCTGATCTTAATGGCGATTCGGTCGAACCGCTTTCAGTTTAAAAAGAAAAAGCCTCCGGTGATCTATGTTCAAAAAAAGTCCTAGCACTTTGTTTTGGTGGGTGTTTATAACGGTGGTATTACTTGATCAGTTAAGTAAGTATTTTTTTAGTCGTTTTGTGAGTTTAAATTACGGGGTGGCTTTTGGGATAGGTTGGTTTGAATCTTTTGGTTGGTTAGGACTGTTGTTTATCTTTGGATTGGTGCTTGCCTTATCTTCAAGATCAGTCAACAGATATCCAGTATGTTTTGGGCTTTTTTATGCTGGAGCTGTTTCAAATCTAGTTGATCGCCTGATTTTTGGTGGAGTGAGGGATTTTTTGCCTTTACCGTTTGGATTAACGAACAACTTGGCTGACTGGGCGATTGGGATGGGGCTAACTTATGTTGTCATTCTGAAGATTCGAGACGAAGTCGCGAAGCGTTCAGAATCTCAATCAAGTTAGATACTGGATACTAGACACTAGATACTAGATACTGGACTAGGTATTAAATGAAAGTGGCTATGCTAATAAATAAAGTAGAGATCATTTATCAGGATCAAGATATTGTCGTGATCAACAAACCGGCTGGATTGGTGGTGAACAAGTCAAACACGGTTAAAGCAGAGACGGTTCAGGTTTGGTTTGAGTCAAGCCAGGTTGACTGGCAAGCGGTCAAAGACACATCGGCTTGGAGTAGCTTAGTACCGGATGAGTTTGATCCAAGCTATGGTGAGCCGGAGGAGATCTTTCGCATTCGCGGGGGGATAGTTCATCGTCTGGACAAAAACACTTCCGGAGTTTTGGTTTTGGCTAAAAATCCAGGCAGTCTACTTAACCTTATGGTTCAGTTTAAGTTAAGGGAAGTTAAAAAGACTTATCTAGCCTTGGTTCATGGCTTTATCGATCCACCACAAGGGGTGGTTGACGCTCCGCTTAAACGTCACTTTCGCTTAAGAAAAAAAATCGCGGTTGATGCTGCTGGTCGCCAGGCTATAACCGACTATCAAATGAAGCAGTTTTACTGCTTTGACCAAAACAAGCTAAAAGAGTTAGATCTTAGGCCGGCTCAATTCAAGAAGCTTATAACTACCAGCAATCGGTTTAGTTTAGTAGAGGCCAGACCAAAAACGGGCAGAATGCACCAGATTAGGGTTCATCTAGCCCACATTGGTCACCCACTAGTGGCAGATGATAAGTACGTCGGTCGCAAGCGTTATAAGCTGGACAAACTTTGGTGTCCCAGACACTTCCTCCATGCTCAGTCGCTAACACTCACTCAGCCACGCACTCAAGAGAAAATGACGTTTGAAGCGGACTTGACCGAGGATCTTAAGCGGGCACTAGATTGTTTAGCGGTTGATTTTTGAGCTTTCTTTGTTTTAATAAGTCTATGGAGATACCTAGAATCAGTTTTCCTAAAGAAGATGTTAACTACATTATCCCCAGTTGGAGCGATCTAGACCGTTTAGCGTTTAAGATTTCCCAAGAGATTATTCAGACTGACAAAAAGTTTGATCGTATCGTTACTTTAGCAAAAGGTGGCTGGCCGATGAGTCGATCGCTGGTAGACTACCTAGAAGTTAGCGAAGTGGCTAGCATCGGGATTAAGTTTTATGCTGGGATAAATAAGCGTTTTAAACGTCCTCATGTCTATCAAAACATTCCCGTAGCGGTGGCAGGTGAAGCGGTATTGTTGTTTGACGATGTGGCCGATACGGGTGAGTCACTTCAGTTTGCTGTTGATTACCTGAAGGTTCAAGGAGTAGGGCAGATCACGACCGCTACCTTATTTTACAAGCCTCACTCTGTTTATAGACCTGATTTTTATGGTTACGAAACCAAAGACTGGATCATTTTTCCTTATGACGCAGTCGAGGCGATTCGGATGTTGGTACCTAAGTGGCAAAAGGATGGTGTTAAAGAGAGTGAGGTGAGAGAAAGATTGAAACAGCTTGGTATTAGGGATGAGGTGATTAAGGCGTACCTTAGTTAATTAGTTAATTAAAAAATTGATAATTGAAAATTAAAAATGAATAGAAGATGGAAGATGGAAGATGGAAGAGTGATGATATTTTTTTGGTTGAAAGCTTGAAAGGTTTTTAGAAGTTACAAAGTGGCGATTGACTTATAGTAATTGATATAGTAATATATAGTTGTATCAACTAAAAAAGTAAATAAAAAGGATAGCAAAAGCCGCTGGCTTTTGCTCCCAAGCAACGTATCTTCTTAAAAGGCTTTAAGAAGAGTGACACCAAGTCGAGCAAAAGCGAGCGGTTTTTTATTTTATGAAAGAATCTGAATTTGTTTTGCAACCGTGTGCAGCAGAAACGGCAGAAATAATGCCTTCTAGTTTGGTGCCAGTGTTTATTGATGTTTTGGGACAACTTTCTAGAAATGGACGTAAAGAGTGGTATGAACAACTTGATTTAAACGAGCTAAAACACATGTCAAGAAAGATGTTGGAAGAACTTAGAGTGGGGGAGGTAGTGGTTGCAACTCAGAATGGTCTTAAGTGTAGAGCTGTGGAAGAGTTAATGCAGTTTTTAGAAGTAACAGTTGCAGGGGAAGACATTCCTGTACTTTATGGATCTACCGGAAAAGAAGAACCTGATTGGAAGAATGCTTTAGCGGTAGCTTACGATAAAGTTCAAGTGTTAGTTCAAAGACTCAAAGCCAACAAAAAAAGAAAAAGAAAAGGTAAAAAAGAATCAAAACCAAACAGGTTAGTACTAGGTGGAGATATAGTAGTTGGATGGTTGGACAACCAAGGAGAGGTTCACTACCTAGGCAATTTATCCAGATTAAAGGAGGCAGAGAAACTTAAGGGTAAACAGTTGCAAGGTAGAATTGATGATTTAGTAAGAATATACACACAGGGTGCAAAAATTGTTTATCAAGTAGCATTGGTTGGATCCTTAAAGAGCAACAAACAAATCTATGAAAGTGTTACTGGTGTCAATATAGTAGTTGAACTAAACCCAATTCCAGAAGAAGTAATACGTGGTTTTTTTAGGCCAGATAAGGTAGGTAGAATTATGAACATTGCTGCTGGTATTCCCGTAGTTGCCTTAGATGGAGAAGAATCAATTTGTGATTATATAAAATCGATCAAAATAATGCCCTTAAATAGTTTTTACTCAACCAACCCTCCCAACTTTATAAGGCGTGATGTTGGACAGTCTCCTCTTGAAAGGAAACAGATTCCTATTATAGAGCTGGATCCAAAAAAGCCTCAAACTCAAGAGTTATTAAGGTTGGCAGTGATTGGTAATGTTCCACCAACATTTTTGGATTTATTTGTGGATTTAGAAGCCAAAAGGAAAGGTTGACCTGATAGAGCCTAGGGTGAGGTGTTGATTTATAGTGTTTGATATAGTAATATTCATAAAAAATAATAAGGATGATTACTTATGAGTGAAAAACAGCCTAAAACACCTACTGCTTTTTATCCCAATAATACCCCTGAAGGTATTCAGGATACTTTTAGAAATACATCAAGAGTAGAGGAAGGTGCTGAATTATTAAGAGATGTATGGTATTGGATGGTCAGATTTATAATGTCAATTAATGATAGAAATTTGACAGGTAAAGATAAATTAGATGCGAGTGTTAAGAGAAGATTAAAAGGAAAAAAACCCGCAAAACACAATTACCCTTCAAGATTTGATAAGTGATCTGACGTTTGCTATCATATTTACATGATCAAATCCCGCATCGGTTGTCTAACCCCCAGATCAACTCAATAATGTTTCCCTTTCTAGCCTAATAGTGTTTTTGGCATATTTAGTGTTTGTGGTAGAGTGGGTTTAGAAG
>WFTH01000099.1 GCA_015485595.1 Candidatus Microgenomates bacterium | reverse complement strand
AATCTATATAACCTAATCTTTCTAAGTTGTCTTCCAAGGAATCTTTGTTAAATAGCCAGGATTCAAACAAGTACCTCAGATCACCATCGTCAATATCTTTAGGATTAACACGAAAATATTCTAGGACCTCCAAAAACTCTTGTGATTTACTGCTTCTCCCTTCTCTAATGTTATCAGCTTCTGCTTTATAAGTGTTGTTTTCTTTAGATTCTTTAGAAAACCACCCCATAGCTATCTCCTTATTTTTTTTATTTCTACTATTTTTACTTAGAAGCTAAATGATATACCACCAAGCTAAGTTTGTCAATATATAAAGTTATAGGATTTCATTAGCAATAATCAAGTCAAAAATTTCAGACAATGCCCAAGTTTTAATTTCATGCTTTATCAATTTTTTTCAAAGTAAGTAAACTAGCAACAAATACCTTTCAGTTTTAATTGCGATTATTAATCTGCCTCTTGCATAATGGTGGTAAAAAGTGGTAAAGTATCTTATAATTAAAAACAAAAAAAGATGTTCATCGGGCGTTACTATCACACACTAGAGGAAAAAGGACGACTCTCTTTGCCCAAAGAGTTTCGTCAAAAAGCTAAAAAGTGGGTGGTTACCCGAGGACTAGACGGAGGTTTGTTCTTAATGAGAGCCTCCGACTTTCAGGCAAATCTAGAAAAGTTTGCCAAACGCACCTTCACAAAGAAAGATAATCGTGACTTTGTCCGCCTGATGGCTCACGATGCCAAGGAGATTATTCCAGACAAACTCGGTCGAGTAAAACTGCCTGCTTACTTGACTGAGCTAGCCGGCTTAAAAAAACAGGTAGTGGTGGTCGGTTCTTACAACTATATCGAGATCTGGGATCAAGCTAGATACCACAAGTACTTAGAAAAACTTGAAAAACAAGCGGAGGAGATCTCAGAAAGACTAGAGGATGACTAAGCTAATCGCTTTGCACCAGCCGGTTATGAGAGAAGAGGTGCTTAAACACCTTAATGTTAAACCGACTAGGTGGTATGTCGATGCTACCTTTGGCCGAGGAGGACACACCCGTCAGATCATAAACCAGGGTGGAAAGGTGGTGGCCTTTGACTTTGACACCGAGGCCATTAAGTACGGCAAGAGTATCTGCAGTCAGTTAATCCAAGCCGGCAAGCTAATCTTGGTTCAAGCCAACTTTGATCACCTAGATCAAACACTAACCAATCTAAAAGAAAAAGGCATCGTCGATGGAGTTTGGGGAGTGTTGTTTGACTTTGGTACTAGTGTTGATCAGCTTAAGAGTCCAACTAGAGGGTTTAGTTTTGAGAGAGAGGCGCCACTTGATATGCGCATGGATCTAGACCTAGCCGTCACCGCGGCTGATCTGCTTAAGGTTCTAGATCAAAAACAGCTTGCTAAGTTATTTTTTGAGTATGGAGGCGAAAGACAAGCCAAAAAAATCGCTCAGGCCATCAAGAGTCAACCAACACCGCCAGAAACCACCACCGAGCTAGCCAAACTTGTTAGTCAAGTTAAGGGTAATAAAAAAGGTAAGTTACATCCGGCCACCAAGGTGTTCCAAGCCTTAAGAATCGCGGTTAACACCGAGCTTGAAAACATTCAAAACGCCTTACCCCAAGCCTTCAAGCAGCTTGAACCAGGCGGTACGATCATCACGATTAGCTTTCATGAAGGAGAAGATCGAGTGGTAAAACGACTGTTTAAAGACTGGAAAAAAGCAAACAAAGGTCAACTCATAACCAAAAAACCATTAACACCAAAAGAAAAAGAGGTCAGACTCAACCCGCGCTCAAGAAGCGCTAAGTTAAGAGTCTTTAGAAAGGCAAGATGAGAAAAAAACATACCACAAAGGCAAAGACTGTCTTTAATCTACCTCTAAGCTATTTCTTGGCTTACACTGTCTTAGCCGTCTTTTTAAGTTATCAGCTAGTTCTCACACTTTATCAAGTAGGCAAGGGCATTAGCTATCAAGCCAAACTAGCTAAACTAAACCAAGAGTACCTAACTCTAAGTAAAGAGAAAACTGATTTGGCGGTAACAAACGCAACTAAACTTAATTTGGCCCAAGCGTTAAGCAAGGCTAAAACAGATGGTTTTACCAAGCTACAAGCGGTGGCACTAACCTCCTCAGACTTCAAAGTGGCCCTTTTACCTTAAGGAACAGTTAGGTTAAGATAAGCCTATGACTAAAAAGGCTAAACGCCTGCGCCTATCCTTGAGGCGTAATCAGTCTCCAAATAAACTGGACCAAGTTTTGCTTAAAAAACGAGCTACAGTTGTGGCTCTGTTTTTCTTTGGCCTGTTCGGCAGTCTTTTAGCTAAGCTGTTTTACTGGCAAGTAATCAAGGCTAAAGAGCTCTCTCAAACAGCCCAAAAACAGTACCAACGAGAGATTGTTAAAAGAGGCAAGCGGGGAGACATCTACACCGCCGATGGCTACGTTCTGGCCACTAACGCGCGGGCCTTTCGCCTTTTTGCCCAACCAAAACTGATAAGTGCTGAAAAGAAACCAGACATGGCCAAGAAACTGGCTGAGATTCTAACCAAGTTTGAGCTTAAAACGGACAATCTGCCCTCTGAGTTTAAAAAGTTAGCTAAGGCTGATGCTGTAAGAGAAAGAAGAAAACAACTTGAGGAGAAACTGTTAAATAAGCTGGAAAAAGATAGAAGCTGGATTGGTCTTTACCTCAATCTAGACCAAACTACCAAAGAAAAAATCCAGGCACTTAACTATCAATACTTAGGGTTTGATGAGTATGAAAAACGCATCTATCCGGAAGCCTCCATGGCCGCTCAACTAGTAGGCTTTGTGGGTAAAAACACAGTCGGAGAAGACATAGGCTACTTTGGGATCGAAGGGGGCATGAACAAGGAGTTGGCTGGAAGGAAACTAAAAAAAACCTTCCTCACCGACGTCTTAGGCTACGTAATCTCAAGTTCAAGTCTAGATCAGCAAACTCTTGATGGTCGAGATGTAGTCCTAACTATCAGAAGAGACCTGCAATACCTAGCAGAAAAACATCTAGCTGAAGGAATCAGGAGATACGGCGCCGCCGAAGGAGAGATCTTGATTGCTGATCCAAAAACAGGAGCTATCCTGGCAAACGCTGTCTGGCCTAGTTTTAATCCAAACAAGTTCTGGCGCTTTGACCCAAAACTTTATAAAAATCCTTCTCTTGCCAATCTTTATGAGCCTGGTTCAACCTTTAAAACCCTAACCGTAGCTAGTGGCATCGATGCCGGTGTGATCACACCAGAAACTCAGTGTAGTAAGTGCAGTGGGCCAAGAAGGATCGATAAGTACACCATCAGAACCTGGAACAACGAGTATCACCCAAACATCACCATGACAGAGGCCTTAGCTAAATCAGATAACATTGCCATGATTTTTATAGCTGAAAAACTAGGAGTCAAAAGACTAAAGCAGTACTTAAAAAAATTTGGCATCGGTCAAGCGATCGGTTTTGATCTCCAGGGAGACAGAAGCACACCTTTTCCTAAAAAATGGGGGCCGGTAGAGCTGGCAACTATCTCTTTTGGTCAAGGTATTGTGACCAACAGCTATCAACTCCTAAGGGCCGTGAGCGCTATCGCTAATCAAGGTTTGATGATGGAACCCTACGTAGTTGCTCAAGTAAAGGATAAAGCTACCGGTGAGGTGATTACTCACCAACCAAAAGCAGTAAGGCAAGTAGTTTCATCAAGAACTGCCAGTCAAGTAACCAAGATGATGGTTGAGGCCGCCATGCATGGTGAGGCTAAATGGACCGCGAGTAAGGATCACTGGGTGGCAGGCAAGACCGGCACTAGCCAAGTCCCTGAAGATGGTGAGTATGCCAAAGACAAGACGATCGCTTCGTTTATCGCTTTTGCCCCGCCAGATGATCCTAAGTTTATTATGCTGGTTAAGCTGGTGGCGCCAACCTCTTCTCCTTGGGCAGCTGAAACAGCCGCGCCGCTGTGGTACCAGACAGCCAAGGACGTCTATCTGGTTTTAGGTATTCCACCGGATAGGGAAGAGAAGTGATTTTAGATTTTAGATTTTAAATTTTAGATTTTAGATTAATCCAATCCCAACACCTGACATCTAGTATCTAGTATCCAGTACCTAGTATCTATAAAGTTTTTCCTATTCTTGATATAATTACTCTAATGAAGCTTCTCATCTACCGACTAAAGCATGTCTGGCACTTTTTTAAAACTGGCTTGTTTAACGCCTTGCCGGCCATGATTAAGTATCACTTCCCTCAGCGCAAGCTAAAACTTATTGCCATCACCGGCACCGATGGTAAGACCACCTCGGCCACCATGCTCTATCACGTACTTAAGGAAGCCGGTTTTAAAGTGGGCTTGGTAACCACCGTGGCCGCCTACCTTGGTGATAAACAAGTACCAACGGGCTTTCACGTTACCTCACCTGCCCCAAAAAAGCTCTATCGGTTTTTAAAGCTGGCACTTGATCAGGGACTAGACTACATGATTCTAGAGGTAACCTCCCATGGACACTATCAATACCGAGACTTTGGACTTAAGTTTGAGTTGGCCGGGGTAACAAATATTACTCACGAGCATCTTGATTACCACCTCACTTACGAAGAGTACGTAAAAGCTAAGTTGGGCATCTTAAAAAAAGCTAAGCAGGTGGTGCTAAACAAGGCTGATAGAAGTTTTTGGCGACTAAGAGAGAGTCTAGTTGGTAGGACTGCTACTACTTATGAACCACTAAGCTATCTGCCAAAGAAGGTGGCCGAAGCGGTAAAAAACAGATTTCCTGAGCGGTTTAACCGCACCAATGCTCGTTTAGTTTATGAGCTTTCAAAACTACTTAATATTCACGATCAAACTATAGCCACCGCTTTTAAAACATTTCCTGGAGTACCGGGAAGAATGGAGCCTATTCCAAATAGACGAGGCTTAAACATCTATGTAGATTTTGCTCACACCCCAAACGGCCTTGAGTCAAGCTTAAAGTCGTTAAGACAGATAATGCAAAAAAACAATCAGAAAGATAAGAAACTCATCGCAGTCTATGGCGCTGCTGGCGAAAGAGATGTAGCCAAAAGACCGATGATGGGTCAGATTGGAGCTCAGCTGGCCGACCTAGCTATCTTAACCGCCGAAGATCCCAGACACGAAAACGTCTACAGCATCATTCGTCAGATGAAGTCCGGCATCAAGACTAACCATGGCAAAATTCTAACTATTGCCGATAGGCGTCAAGCGATCTACTTTGCTATTAATAAGCTAGCTAAAAAAGGTGACTACGTGGTTATTCTGGGTAAAGGCCATGAGGCCAGCATGAACTTTGGTGGCAGAGAAATTCCTTGGAGCGACAGACAAGTGGCGCTAGAAGCGCTAAAAGATTAAAAATTTATTTTGAATTTTGTATTTTGTATTAAAAACATCAAAGCTTTTTAAGAAAAAAAGCTCTAATTAATAACCATGTCAGCAGACTTAACCAAACTAGACAACTTTTACTTTGTCGGCATTACCGGCGTTGGTATGATAGCTTTAGCTCAAGTGCTAAAAACCATGGGTAAAGACGTCTCTGGTTGGGATGTGGCTAATGAGTTTGTAACCGCGCCGATGCTAGCCAAACAGCAAATTCCAGTAGATATCAGCCAACCAAACAAAGCCAAACTACCCACCTCAACCCAAGCTGTGATCTACACCGGCGCTCACCAAGGCAGTCTCAATCCTTTGGTTCAGAAAGCTAAAGCCAAAAATCTACCCACCCTCACTCACGCTCAAGCCTTAGGCGAACTGTTTAACCAAAAACAAGGGGTAGCGGTCTGTGGAGTCGGGGGCAAAAGCACCACTAGCGCCATGCTGGCTTTTATAAGCCACAAGCTAGACAAACCTCAATCCTACCAAGTGGGAGTGGGTGAGATTATCGGCCTAGACCACACTGGCTTCTGGTCAAAAACGGGTAAGTTTTTTATTTCCGAGGCAGATGAGTACGCTCAAAACCCAGAAGAAGTTAAACAAGGCCACAAACCCACACCCAGGTTTAGTTATCTTAAACCGTTTATCACCATCGCTACCAACCTCAAGTTTGATCATCCAGATGTTTATCAAGACTTCAGTCAAACTCAGGCGGTTTTTTATAAGTTTTTTACTCAGATTAAACCAGATGGTTACCTAATCTATAACCAAAATGATCTCTACCTCACTCAACTGGTTGAAAAACTCAAAACCGAAAGGGAGGATGTTACCCTTATCCCTTACGGTGTTGATGATCGCATTCAGCTTGACCTACCAGGCAAACATTTTCGCCAAAATGCCACCGCAGCCTTAATCGCGGCTGAGCTCATGGGCTTTGAGGCTCAAGCGATCATTGAAATCCTAAAGCAGTTTCGCTCGACCGGTAGACGACTGGAGCTTAAGATTAAAACCAACAGCTTTATCGGTTTTGACGACTACGCTCACCACCCACACGAGATAGAGG
>WFTH01000098.1 GCA_015485595.1 Candidatus Microgenomates bacterium | reverse complement strand
GGTTTATGTCTTCGTTAAGTTGATAATCCTCAAGTAATTTTTTATCAATCTTTCTTACCGCATGCATGATACTAGTATGATCTCTTCCTCCAAACCAACGACCGATCTCAACTAGTGAAAGCCCAAGGTCTTTTTTAAGTAGATACATTGCCAGATGTCTAGCGTTAACCACCGGTTTTTGACGTTTTTTACCGGTAATTATAATTGGTTTAAGGCGATAGTGTTTGGCTACCGTCTTAATTACATCGCTTGGACTGTATCTAGCCTTTTCTTTTACGTTTGTTTCAAAGTTAAGTAGTCTATGAACTAGATCGGCACTTAAAGGAGTTTGTTTTAGCTCTATTTCTGATCTTAGTTTGGTAATAAAACCCTCGATCTTTCTAGCACTGGTGATTTTTAAGGCGATCTCTTTGGCTAACTCTATCTCTAGTGGTAGCTTGGCCAGTTTAGCTTTAAGGAGTACAATCGCGGTGCGAAGTTCGAAGGTGGGTTGGGCAATATCGATCATTAAGCCAGCCTCAAACCGACTCCTTAGCCGATCTTCTAGAAGAGAGATCTCACTTGGAGGTCTATCTGAAGTCATAACTATCTGACTATTATTTTGAGTTAAAGCGTTAAAAGTGTGAAAAAACTCCTCTTGAACCGCGGTTTTTCCTGCAATGAACTGAACATCATCGATAAGTAAGACATCAGCTGAGCGGTATTTTTGTTTAAAACCAGCCGCTTGTTTAGTGCGAATTGCTTGAACAATCTCATTAGTAAACTCCTCACCTGTGCAGTAGACTAGGTTAACTTCTGGGTTAGTTTTAATAATGTTATGACCGATAGCTTGCATAAGATGAGTCTTCCCTACTCCGACCGTGCCATAGAAAAGGAGGGGATTGTATGATCTGCCAGGATTTTTTGAAACCGCTACCGCGGCAGCATGAGCCATCTCGTTTGTGGTGGAGACAGCAAAGGTTTCGAAGGTAAAGTTTGGATTAAGTCCAATTCGCCTGAGTTTATAAAGGACTTGATCTTGTTGAGACTGCTTAATAATCTCTTCGGAAAAAAGATCTTCCACTCTGGGAGAGTCTGATAGTTTATTAGTATGGGATTTTAAGGTTGACTGTCTCTGCTGGGGTTGGGTTTGATTTAATAAGCCCACCGAGTAGGTGATTTTTACCGGCTTGTTAACCACGTCTTGAATGGCAGCTTTAATAGTTTGATCAAGGTTTCTCTTAAGATTGGTGGCGTGAAAGGCGCTAGGACAGGTGATGGTGGCGTGATATTCTAATCCTAAGTCGTTAAGCGCGGTTAGTGGATTGGTTAAAATCCAGGTGTTAAAGACGGCTGGAGACAACTCTTGTTTGAGTTTATTCTGGACTTTAACCCAGACAACTTGAGCATCCATAAAAAACCTTATCTTGTAGGCAGGAAAAAAACTTACTAATCTAGATCTTTACTAAAAGCTTTGTAGTTATACACAGGGTTTCCCACATATTTCAAGTAGTAAAAAAGCTTAATCTATCAGTCTCGTCCTGACTAAGATTGGGAATAAAGTTTGATTAGCTGATTTTAGTTAGTGGGCGGGGTGTAGTCATCGATGTCGTTTTGTTTGTGAGGTTTTGCTTGACTTGATCCAATTATTTCTTGAGCTTGATTGGTTGAGTTGTTCTTAATCTGAGTCTGAGAATTATTCTCTAAATTGATGGGTTTGGGTTTAGGAATGTCCTCTAGGTTGCCCTGATCGACTTGAAGTTGACCTTTTGGTTTTTCTGGATGGTACTTCATGTATTCTGACTCGATTGGTTTTAGGGCCTCTTGCTCTCTTTTTAATAGTTCTTCTGGGTTGGTGGTAATGATCTTGTGTTCCTCTGGAGAGGCTACTACTCTTAAGGCTACATGGTTTTGACCGGCAAAAAAGATCCCCTCCCCCACGTCTGCAGCCATTAAAAGCTGTCTTTCTCCTTGTGAGAGATAAAAAGTCTCGGTTAAGACCGGAATCGAGGCGGTTGACTGCTTCATTAAAAACTGAATTGAGGAGTTGGTTACGATCGCCTTGCCGTAGTCGTTGTGCAGAAAGTCTTCTACGTCTTGAGTAATAGTGGTAATGCCTAGGTAGTACTTGCGAGCCCTCTTTACCATTGAATGAATAAAAGAAGCTGAGTCTGGATGTTTCATAAAGTACCAAGCCTCATCAATAACCAATAGGCGTTTTTTAAGGTCTCGCTTAACTCTTGTCCAGATAAAGTCTAGAATAACGTACATCGCTACCGGTCTTAACTCCTCCTCCATCTCTTTAACCGAGAAGACCGTGAGTTGATTAGTAAAGTCAAAGTTTGATTTTTGGTCGAAGATGCCACGGAATGATCCCATGATGTATTTTTCTAGTCTGGCGGCAATATCGTCTGCATCTTTATCCTCCATGCCGATTAAAGCTTTATAAAGATCTTCCATAAGTGGTGGTTCGTTTTGTTGGGTGGCTGGATCCGGAGTGATGCCTTTGGCTTTATAGGCTGATACTAAGGCTCGATCAAGAATGGCTTCTTGTTGTGGGGTCATCTCTCCCAACATGACTTTTAAAAGACCGTGAAGCGAGATGATCTTTTGACCCAGCTCATTCTCTCCTTCCTCGTAGATGTTAGCTAAGTCAAACGGGTTGATCTTGGTTTTTGAACCAAAGGTAAAGTTAATATACTCCCCCCCCACCGCTTTAGCTAGTTCTTCATACTCGCGTTCTGGGTCAAGAATAATAATCTCGGCTCCAAACATTAGTTGGCGTAGGGTTTCAAGCTTAACCGTGTATGATTTACCAGCGCCAGACTTAGCAAAGACCACCATATTAGCGTTCTCCATCTTAAAGCGATCAAAGATAACTAAAGAGTCGTTATGCTCGTTAATTCCATACATGATGCCGCTTTCCATGGTTAGTTCTGAGGAGGTAAAGGGAAAGGTGGTAGCTAAAGAAGTGGTGTCCATGTTACGAGTAATGAGCAGTTTATCTATGCCCATCGGCAGCGTGGTTTTAAAGCCCTCGTCCATCTGGAGAGCGGCTTTTTTAGTCACAATAAGAAGCGAACCTAAAGATGACTGAACCGCCTTGGTTACTTTGTCTAACTCCTCTTTTGACTGAGCCGTGATGGTGATGTAAAGACCAAACTGAAAAAAACGCTCGGAACCTTTAGCCAGGTCTTCCCGAAGATACTTGGCGTCCTCAAGTTTTACCTCGGTATTGATGTTACTGATCTTTCCAGCTCTTAGATCTGACTGGATTTCAGCCTCCATCTCAGTAATCTTCCGCTTAAGGTTGTCAAGCACCTCGGTTGAGTCTACTGGATAGATAAACATACTGATGTTCATCTGGTGGGGGAAGTTAATTAAAGGGTGAAGCCAGTTTGGTGGTACGCTCCTAGGATAACCTACTACAAATAGAGTTCTAGTGTAGGTTGAGTTTATCTTTAAGTAGGTGAAGTCCACCTCGACTGCTTCTGGAGCAATGATGTCTTGAATCGTGACTAACCCACGTGAAAATGATCGAAGTTGCTCAAACTCAATCTCTTTTGGAGATTTCCCCCCCTTCTCATCTTGAGCAGGCGCGGGTTTTTTGAAGAATGGTAGGTTAAGCTTGTTTAGGTTCATCTCGATTTAGGGTTACAAGTGGTGCTGTGTAGCTTTTACTATCGGCCATAACTTGACCCTCGGCTGACTCTGGATTGTAACTGGCATAAAAGAGACGGATAATCTCTTGGGTTTCAAGCTGTCTAGCATAAAGTCCGATGCGAGCAAACTGAGAAATAAGGTGGTCTTTTTTAGGCTCAAGAATGTTTAGGGCTTTTTCGATAATCAAGCTTTTCTCGACCGTGCTAGCATCAAAATCATTTTTGCCGGGCATAAAACTGCCTGGAGAGACGAGCCCCATCTCAAGCGACGTGGCGTGAATTACCACGTAAAACTTTTTATCCAGCACGTTTCTTTCATGAATCAGGTTGGCCACAAACTCCCGATATGAACGAATTCTTTGTTTCATAACGTGAGACCGTATTTGGCTCTCCTTAACCTGAAGTAACTTTAAGTAGTGGGTAACATCCTTTGTTTGAGACCGAATCACGATCTCTATCGGGTAGGTGAGAGAGTTTAGCAAGGCGGCATAGGCATACATAATAGCATCTTGCTCCTCTTCCGCCAAAAGGCCAAAATTCATGGCATCAACGGCAATAATAACCGAGGTAGACCCGTCTTTAAAGATGACGAGATTGTGGGTAATATCGTAGATATCGATAAAGCGTTGGGTGGTTGACTGAAGTGTGTTTGACATCTAAATATAGCTTAGCCGATTTCTACTTAAGAAGCAACAATCTCCAGAGGAGGAACTATCTCCCCGGTTAGTTTTAAAGTTACGGGAGCAAAACGAAGTTTGTCGTGGGTGGTCTTTAAAACATAGTCTCCGTTTGCTAGCGGTGTGGTGATAAAAAACTGTCCGAGCGCATTTGTCTTAACTGCTCTTTCCACCGCACCAGCCTGGTTGTAGATCTCAACGATGGCGTTTGGGACTAGATCCTTGTCTTTGGTTAAGACCATACCAACCACTTTATTTGGAGTGGTAGGGGTGGTGGGGAAGGGGAGGTTGCGGTTAAAGATGACCGCCTCGTGCGAGCTGGTGTAAGGTTGGGTTGGTTTTGCTGGCGTTTCAGTTTGGACATCTGTACCCGGCGGGGTTGGTTGAGAAGTGGGAGGTAAGTCTTGTTGGGTGGTTGGCGTTGAGGCTTTAACCTGTGCTTGACTTGCAGTCTGGTTAACCGCAGTTGTCTGACTCGCTCCAGCTAGATCCGGGTTTGTGTTTAAGTTGTTAGGGGTGCTAGAAGCGGTGTTTTCTACCGACTGAAGGTACTCATAAACACGCTGACGTCGTTGAGGAGTAAGATCAACCTCTGGTTGAAGGACTTGGCTTGGGTTTTTTGGCGTGTAGGTGAAGTAGTCTGGAATTGTAGGTTCTTTTTTCCAGAAGTACTGGGTGGGGCGGTAGATTACTTTAAAAAAGATGATCACCCACTGATCGAATGAGCGGCCGGCAATCGGCACAAAAGCGCCCAACACTCCCATGGCTAGGGAAGTAATGATTATTGGCCATTTTATGATAACTGGGAGGCTTAGTTTATAAAAAATAATCGCTACCACCACTCCTGCCGCTACCTCGACAAACTGTTTTAAGGTTAGGTTGCCGATGATGTGAAAGCGATAGCCGGTAATGTCTTGTGGAATTGGATGTTCTCGCATGGGCAGGGTTGATTATAGTATAGCGGAAAGGGAAGGTGGATACTAGATACTAGATACTAGATGTTGGGTGAAGTCTTTTTTATTTTTTTATGGCAGGAGTAATGACTTCAACCTTAAAGCTTTGACCTTTGTCGTTGGTAGCCACTCCCCAGAAATGATAGTAGGGCATGACTAACCCGCTACCATCGACGCGGTACTCAAGTCTTACCTTTTTAAGATCGGCCTTGGTGATGGTCTTAAGTGAGATAGGCTCGAACGTGTTTGTTTGAGCAAAGATAACGGTTCCGTTATTGTGGTTTAGGTTGTTTACCGCTTGCGAAACCGAAAGGGGCGAGCCCTCCTTAACTAAAGCAAATCGAAGCAGCTTGTCTTTAAACTCAAGCTTTTTAAGTTTGTTTTTGCCATCAACAATCAAGCTCACCGGTGGGTAGTTATCTTGACCTAAAAACACTGGTAGATTATCCAGTTGATAGCTAAAACCTAGCTTGAGATAAGTGGCCTGACCAACCGAGTTGACTTTTGTAAGTTCAAGACCCCCCTTAAAGAACTCAACTTGAGTTAATAAAGGCTTAAGACTGGTGTTAAACCATTGGTTTATGAGTTTTTGAGCTTGGTTGATTGCTTGGGTTTGATTAATAGGCGGAAGTCTTTCTGGTTCGAATCGGCTTGAGACAAGTGAAAACAGGCGCTCCATTTGGTTGTAGGTTAAGGAATAATCTGGAGATTCCCAAAAGTTGTCCTTGGTTTTTTTAAGGCCTAAATCTTGAGTGAGCCGACTTATTACCTGATAAACACTAAGATTTTCTGCTTTATAGATAGCAAGTTTAGGGGGTGGGGTAAGATCTGGTCCACGATAAGCAACATGGTTAAATTGAGTTTTTTCACCAAGGTAGTTTCTTTGGGTTAGGGGTGAGTTTGGAGTTGGGGTGGCTGGGGGAGTAAGTTTTTTTAGAACTAAAGATCCGACTAAGCTAGCGACTACCACTAAGCCTAGCCACTTAAACCAAGTTGGGAGTTTTTTGTAAAGACTTATGATTGATCTCATCTAATTTTTTCTTTGGTTAGTTTTTAACTACCAACAAGTATACACTCTAGTACTAAGCAAGCCAGCCTCTTCCTTTGCCGTTAGGTTAAAAAAGTCAAGCAGGGTTAAAGGGTTGTCTTTCTTTGGGTATCTACCACGAGCCGAGGTAATAAGCTCAAAGTGTAGATGGGGGCCGGTAGACTTACCGCTGCTTCCTACCAGACCTATGAGTTGGCCAAAGTCAACTTGGGTAGGGTTGCCCTCGTTACCAATATCCGGACTGATTTGGCTTAAGTGAGCAAAGGCAAACCGGTGATCTTTAAAGATGGGATCGTCTGACTCTATTATCACATAATGACCGAAGCCATCAGGGTCGTACTTAAAGTAGGCTCGGCCGGATATAGGGGCATAAACAGGAGTTCCTGTGATTGCTCCAATATCAAAGGCATCGGCACGCTCATCTCCGTGACTGGTTACGCCTCCAGCCGTGTTTAGAGGCAGTTGCGTGATTACGCCGTTTACTGGCCAGCAAAAAACCTTTGGAGTGCCGATGCTCAATCCAGTTCTAACCTTAACCTCTTGGTCTGCCTTAACCAGCTTGTCTTGCTTGTAAACGTCAAACTTAACTCTCACTTGATTTATTACTAACACGTTAATCCCTCCATTGAAGTTAACTGTGTAGCTAATTTTTTGGGGGTTAGCTCTAGTAAACTCTGGTTCAAGATAGCTTAAATCAAGTTTGGGGGAAGTGGGGGTGATGCTAGTTTCTTGACCGTCGCCAGGTTTGTATCTTTGTTCTAAGAAGCGATCATCTATAAACGCAGGTTTACCATCAGGCCCAGATATCTCCTTTAACTTAATGGTGTAACCCGCCCTTGGTTTGAGAGTGATGGTATAGGTTACGGGTTGTTCTTGAGGTTGATTGGGAAGTTTTTTGGGTTGAGCTGACTTGGTCAACTCTAAATAATGACTGGCGCTACTCCTACCGCCGGCATAGTTTCCTTCTGGAATTGGGGCTAGAAATGAGGCGTAGATGGTAAAGATAGTAAAGAGGGTGGTTGTAACCACCAGGCCGATAGACATAAGTGGCGCGATCACCCCCATCTGACTGATGGCGGCGCCAGCGCTTGATCCGGCTACGGCAGTGCTAGTTGCTTGAGTAGCTGCAGTGGCTTGATGAGCTGCAAACTGTTCTGCTCCTGCTGCTTGCTGAGTTTGGGTTGAAACATAGGAGGAAGCATGGGAAGGAGATAAAGCTTGGTTACCAGCTAAGACGTTGCTAGTTGAACCAAGTAGTTTTTCTTGAAACTGCCAGCCTGCTAAAGCTCCGGTAAAGAAGCCGGCTGCAGCGCCCGCCGGACCGCCAATAAAAAATCCGGCTATGCTGCCACCAATACCACCCAACCAACCTCCTAGGGTTTTCAGGGCTCCAGATAGGAGAAGAAGGGTGGTTAGTCCAACACCTGCAAGTATTTTTAAAGCATTAGCTATTTTTTTTCTAAACTCTTTATCTTTAGCTAATAAAGCTAATGAGGCGGCCAGTCCAGCTGGTCCTCCTATCGTGCTTAAACCCAGTTTTGTTGCTAGTTTTTGACCAGCTTTTTTAAGTCCTTGGTTAAGTAGTTTTTTAGCTTGCTTGTGTCTGTTTCTTAAGGCGCGCTGTTTTAACCAGCCAGAGAACCTGTTGCCATCAACCGACTGATCTGTTCCAGCCCCAGCAGCATAAGCAGCTGCCAAGGGAGGCATGCCCGTTACCAAAGACTCAGTTTCGATCTCTTGTTGGATTTCTTGCGCTGTAAGCGCCTGATTCATGACGGTTTGGATGGCGTTTAACCTCTGGAGCTCTTGTTCTACGGCTTCTTTTCTGGCTGCTTCTTCTGCTCTAATGATTTGAGCTAGTTGATCTAAACTGATGATTAGTAGTCGTTCGCGCAAAGCCTTAGCCTGGATGTAGCTTAGGTATTTTTCATCTGCGTCAGCCACGATACCGGTTACGTTAACCCCAAGCTGGCTTAACACCTCAAGCTGCTGACTAGGGGGTAGGCCGGCTATAACTCTCTCTAGTCTGTCAATGTACTCTTGTCTGGCTTTCTCGGCGTAGTTTTCTACTTCTTCCTTTGACCGACCAAGCGCTTGGGCTACCGCCTGACCGTCTGTGGCTTTAACTAGATTAACTAATGGAGCCACTTCCCGATCAACTTGATTCAGATCTAGCTCTTCCGTTGTTTTTTGCGTTTCTCCTATGTGGGCTGTACCCAAAAGAGCGGTTACTCCGCCTACAGCTGCTAACTCTAGAGCTCGCCTGTGGGCGTAGTTTTTAATCATCTCTTTTATTTCTGGTAGGTGGTGGGCAACCTGCTGAAGAATGTTGGGTGTGCCGGTGTCTAGATTAAACAAGCGAACGAGCTCTTCTGGAGAGAGCCTGTCCACTAAGGCAAAAAAGTCCAGACGGCCTTCAAGTTGGATTAAACTAGGGTCAAGTCTAAGTGTTTCTCTTAGGATGGGATCTTTAAGCGCTTGCTCGATAAGCTGATTGTCTCCGTAGGTTAAAAGTAAGGTATCTATGCGTTTTTTTAATGACAGGGCTTGTTGAGGGGTAAACTCACCCCCCAAAGTGTTAACCAGCGCTTGGGAGATCTCTTTTTCAGCATCTTTTGGTCTTGGCGGACTAAGGTTTTTTAGATCTTTTTTATCTAGTTCTAACTTGGAGACTAGATCTGGCCTAATATTAGTCTTTTCAAGAAACTTTTTAAGTTCTTCAGGGTCGTGAGTTAGGGTCTGAGCCTTTTTAATGTAGGCTTCTTCTAGCTTGGCAGTTAGCGGGGTTCCTTTTGAGAGTCGTTTAAGCACAAACTCTTTAAAAAGCTGGTCGCGCTTGTTTAGGTCGGCAAAGGTTAGAGCCAGTTCGATGTGATCTTGTTTAGCTAAAAACTCAAGTACTTCCTGACTAAGCGCTTCTTTAAACTCACTTCCTTCAGCTGAGTAAGGGTCGATGCCTAAACTAGTTAGATACTCATGTAGTACTCGGTTGTAAAGCCAAGCGTGTTCGTACTTTAGAGCTTTCTTGATTTCATCTGGAGTGATTGATTGTTGATTTTGAGCTGGTTCGGCAGCTCCCTCAGTCTCTGTATCTTTACCCGAACTAGAAGGCCCTTTACTGCTGGTGGGGGTGGCCACCTTGGCGGTAGCTGGTTCTTGCTTGGGTGTGGTTGGTTGGGAGACGTCTGTTTTAGCTTGAGTTTCTTTGACTTTTTTAAGCGCCCAGAGTAAAGCTCCTAAAAGATTAACCACATTTGAAAACCAAGTGTCGCTTTTGACCAAGGCTCGTTCGTTTATCCGACCGTGCTCCACCAAGCCAGTCGCTAGCGAGCGAACAAATCTTAAGACCTTTTCTTTGTCTGGAGCTTCGGGGAAGGAGTGTTTGAGCGAACTGGTTTCTTTTGGGTAGTTTTTAATAAACCAGCCGCCCAGCTGAAGCAAAAAACCCAGGTAGTCGCTTGGCCAGAGGTGGTTAATGTCAGCCTTTTGGGTCTCAAGGGTGATCTCCTCTGGTTCGATGGTTTTTAAGGTGGTTGTCTGGCCAGGGTAGCCAAGCAGAGGGAGAACCACCTCTTCT
>WFTH01000097.1 GCA_015485595.1 Candidatus Microgenomates bacterium | reverse complement strand
ATCATAACTATCGACAATCTCCTGAGTTAATAGAACGCGTTTCTGGTTTCTTTGACTATAAAGCTCACTCTGCATAAAGAGAAACAGGTGGGTGCTAGAGAGGTTTTTCGGGAACTTAAGCGCTTCTAAAAGGTGATGATCCATCTCTGGAATAGCCTTGTAGTCGGTAAAGGTTTTGGCGTTCTCGTTTGCTTGGTTAGCAGAGACATGCAGTGCTCCAACTAAAAACTCCGCTCCCACATAGACCGTGCGCTTATCAAGCATCATGAATGCTAGAGACTTAGCTGGATTGGCTTCGTTTGCCACCTCGACGGTGTTTTTAGCCACTGTGTCCGCGACCGTGCTTGCTACCGCCTCCACTTGCTTATCAGTTAAGTTAATCACCCCAGCTTGAGCGCACATACCCAAAGTGCCAAAAACAGAGTAGCCGATTGCCATCCGTGGCTGCTTGGAAGGATTAAACTTGGGGTCTATCTTATAGACCGGCCAGGCGTTAGCCTTTGCCATCTCATAAAGCTTGCCCCCGGCAGTGATAACCATCACCTGAGCTTGACGGACAAGTGCGTCTTCTCCAGCGCTCAAGATCTCTTCTGTGTTTCCAGAATAACTGGAAAGAATAACAAGCGAGTCTCTATCTACATAGTTGGGCAGGGTGTAACTGTTCACTACATCAAAAGGGATGGTTAGTTGGTCTTTAAATAGGTGTTTAATGACGTCTGCACCCAGTCCAGATCCGCCCATACCAGCCACAACTACGTTTTTTGGTGGATTTTTTAGTTTAAAGTCAAGCTGTTTGACATCATCCCAAGCATGCTTAACTTGGAGGTTTAGCGCTTCGATCGAACCAAGCATGTTGTCTTTGTCAAACTGAGCAATGCTCTCACGTGAGTTAAGATCAACTTTAGGAGTGTTTTTGTCTGACATGATGTCCTTTCTTTATGTTATAGATGTTATTGAGTTTACTTTTTGCTAACTTCTTACTTTCAATGTTGTATTGAAATGACGAATAACGAAAACCGAAAACCGAAAAAAATTAGTTATTTGGACATTCGTGATTCGTTATTTCTATTTAGCATTGTTTGATTACGTTATTAATCAACCTAATATCCAGTATCCAGTATCTAGTATCTTACTCTCAACTTCTAATCACCTTAAGCACCTCGTCCCGTTTCTCTTTCATAATTTCTGGTGAGACAGCCTCTAGGTTAAGTCTTAACTTTGGTTCGGTGTTTGATGGGCGCACGTTAAACCAAAAGTCTGGATAGGTTATCGTGATGCCATCTAGATAGGAGATCTTGGCATCGGCATATTTCTCTGCCAACTCTTTAATTTTAGCTTGCGGGTCATCAACTATCGAGTTAATCTCTCCAGAATGATAGTACTTCTGGTAAGGTTTGATAGCTTCAGAAAGTGGTTTGTTTTGTTTGCTTAGCCAAGTTAAAAACTTAAGTACCAGAATAACCGGCATCTCAAACACCCCAAACTCAGTAGCAAAGAAATAATGGCCAGAAGACTCACCACCAAATGGAGCGCCCTCTTTAATCATCTGTTCTTTAATCAAAGAGTGACCTACTTTGGTAACCGAAGGTTTACCGCCGGCCTCTTCAATCATGTCAACGGTGATTTTACCTGGGCGAATGTCGTAGCAGATAATCGCGCCCGGATAGTCCTTTAGGACCTCTTGAGCCATGATGCCGCGCAAAATCTCTTGACGCATCGGTTGTCCCTTTTCATCCACAAAAAAGTAACGATCTGCATCGCCATCGACAGCTATTCCTAAGTCGGCTCCTTGAGTAACGACTGCTTTTTGAAGCTGTTTAAGATTTTCTTCTTTTAATGGGTCAGCTTCGTGGTTAGGAAAGGTACCATCAAGCTCCCAGTTTAGTTTAATTAGCTCAACCGGTAAGTCTTGAAACATTATTTCTACGTCCAAGATTCCCATGGCGTTGGCCGGATCAACTACGATCTTAAATGGTTTAATAGCTTTTAGATCGATCTTGCCAGCCCTAACCTCTTCTTCGTAAGCTTTCTGAACCACGCCTTCAAGTTTCTCTACTTGGCCGATTTCAGTAGCATCGGTAAAGTTATCCTCCATAACCCAGTCGCGAATCTGATTGATGCCAGAGTTGCCAGAGATGGGCACTGCTTTAGCTCGCACCATCTTTAAACCGTTGTACTCTTTTGGGTTGTGGGAGGCAGAGATCTGCAGTCCACCATCGTAACCGTAGTAACCGACAGCAAAGTAAAAGGTTGGTGTTGAGCTTAAACCGATGTCCACCACGTCCGCTCCGGCTTTAGTTAAGCCCTCGATCAAAGCCTCGGTTAACTCATTAGCCGAGACGCGCATATCATGTCCAACCACTATCTTAAGCTTTTTTCCTGGATTTTCGGTTTGCAAGAGCTTCACGTAAGCTCGACCGTTCTTCTCTACTACGTCTGGGTTAAGT
>WFTH01000096.1 GCA_015485595.1 Candidatus Microgenomates bacterium | reverse complement strand
TATATTCAGAGAGTACAAATTTGGTCCTATAAAAGTAGACGGCCCACTTTTATTTCTTCTTATTATATTCTTTTTCGTAATAGCCGGCGCAAAGGTAGTAGATAAAATACTCAATGAGAACAACCGTTCCCAAAAAGAAATCTTAAACATACTCAACTACCTACTCACAATTACTGAACAAGAACAGACAGAAACTTCAGAAGTTAAGTTACTAATTCCAAAGTCAGCAGTTGAAAAACTACTTACCGACCTTGGTTTTTCTTCAGCAGACAGAAATCAACTACTTAAAAACGTATTCATAGATAACTTTATAGAAGTAAAAGTAGATCAAGAATCTATTCAAAGTGCTATCAACCAGTTAAATCAACTAAGCACCCAAGCACTAGAGAGCTCAAAAAATCAACCTTTGCCACAAATTACTGCTTCTGTTACTCTTATAGATGTTAACGGCAACAAGGTTCAAGTAAACGCCCCTCTTCAGCTTTTAGCAGAGGCCAAGTACATGGTGCTTCCGTATCAAGTAGAAGAGGGAGACACTCTCTCCCAGATAGCAGTAGATCATGGTGTGTCCTTAGACGAATTGGCTAATTTTAATTTAAAACTAGGTATTATTCAGGACCGCAACCTAATCTATGTAAACCAAACCATCTTAATTCCCGTTAAGATTAAAAAACATCCTGCTCCAACACCCACATCAAGCACGAACAACACTGATCTAAGAAAACAAGCAAGAGACATACTTACTCAAAAATATGAATCAGATCAAATGTCAAATGATGGTGAACAAGAATCGAACCGTCAAAAACCACCTAAATCTATTAAGCCAAGGGGTGTTTATGAGTTAAACGGAACAAAACCAGTCATTTAATATCAGACCTTGACAAAAACACAAACATTATGGGATAATTATTTTGTTAGTTTAAAAAAAGCAAAAGGAGACGCAAAATGCCAGGACCAGCACATGTAGAAGCAATTAGACATATCCCCCCACAACAAGACACTGCAGTAGTACAGGAAATTGCAGGGTTGCCATCAGACAGAGCGGTAAATGATGAATTATACTCACCATCAGATGAACACCAAGATCGACAAGAAGAAAAGAAAAAAATAACAGGAAGATGGTGGGTAAAAAATCCATTTACTGTAACTGGAATGGAGCAATATACCGACTTAAAAGGTAGAAAATTAACCAGATTAACTAAAGTCCATTTTGATAAAGGTGAGCAAATATTAGTAGAAGAATCACGTGAGTTTGTTGGAAACCATTTGCCAACTGGTCAGGTAATTGGTGGGTGGTATCCTAATTACGTCATAATAAACCTCTATAATGGTAAAAAAGCATATGTTACAAAAGAACAGATGGAAAAGATAGTTGGAGGTAAACTAAGGCGAGACAAAGTATCCAGAAAACCAATAAAAGAAAAGCTACAAACACAAGATATTGAAAAAAATATTCATGTCTTCGCTTGGAAAAATACGTACGGTCAGTATGCTCCTTATCAAATTGATGCCGCATGGAACTGGAAAAAACGCATTCCTAAAGGGGCACGACTGATAATAGCCGAACCACATAAAGACTTAAAGACAAATCATTATGGAAAGTGGGTAAGAGTAAAATATAAAGGTGAAATTTGGTGGGTAAATAAAAATCACTTATCTTTATCTCCCCCCATTAGTGATAACGTTTTAAAACATCAATACCAAATCACTCAAGGTTACGAGCTTTATAAACAATACAAACAGCAAGATCCTACCAAATTTGCATTTTTAGGCGCCCTCCATAACCAAACAGAGGCATTAAAACCACCTGTAGGTAATACGGTTACAGAGACAATGCGTAAACATCCAAACTACAGCACCAAACCAAAAGGTTAAAAGGGCTTAAGAAAAAGCAGTGTTAACTAGAGTTGCGTGTTGCCTCTAGCTTCCTACGGTCAAGTGCACCCAACATGGTGCCTCCCATAACCATAAAATCGCTCATAAATTGAAGGATCGGCAACCACCACCAGCCTTTTTTGACATATTTTTTGTTTTTTAAGACAGCCCAGACAACATACGCCAACATAGTCAGTCCAAACATCACCCCCCACCAAAGCCAGCGCGTCTGAACTAACATCGAGATTAAAAAAAAGAAAAACACATAGCGCGCAAACAGAAACCTAACTTTTTTGCGAAGATGACCAGCTTTTGCATCCCAAAAAGCAAACTCAGCAATCATAGCTGTAAAATCAGTCAAGCTGGTTCTGGGATACCAGCTTACCACTGCCTCCTTGGCAAAAGCCATCTTTAATCCCGCTTGTTTCAAGCGAACAGCAAAATCATAGTCCTCACTAGAGTCAAGCGACTCATCAAACCCTGCCACTTTTTTCCAAGCCTTCTTGGTCAAAAGCATCGAGCGAGTGGCTGGTAAAAAACCTTTTGGATCTATCTTATCTGGCATAACCAAGACATAAGGAATGATCGCTTCTTCTAGCGGCGTCTTGGCTAAGCCACGGTAGTAACCGGCCACCACGTCCGCTTGAGCCTCAATCTGTTTGTTAACTAGCGCCTTAAGCCAGTTTTTCTCCGGCAGACAACCGGCATCGGTAATAGCTATCAGGCGGTAACGAGCCTTTTTAATCGCCAAGTTGCGCCCTACCGCTCGGTTACCTTCTTGATAATAAACCTTTAATCTAGACCACTTTTTTTGCCAACTTTTAAGTTTTTTAAAGGTAGCATCATCCGAACCACCATCAACAATAACAACCTCAGCTGGCAGATAAGTCTGGTTTTTAAGACTCTTAAGCAAAGAGTCGATGGTCTTTTCCTCGTTAAAGACAGTGACGATGACCGAGACTCTTGGTTCACTATTTTTCATTTTTAATTATCAATTTTTAATTTTCATTCCAAAGCTTTACATAAGCTTTAGCCACCTTCCCCCATGTTTGTTTTTTAGCCCACTCACAAGCCTGATCTAGATCTGGCAAGACTGACTTTTTTACTAGCCAACTGATCACCTGCTTGGGTGAGTCAGATACAAACATGTACCTAGCCATCGGTGAGTCTTTTAAGTAACTTTCCTTCAACCTATGACTATAAAAAGCTACCACTAGCTTACCATAGGCCAGCGCCTTAAGAATCGAAAGATAAGAGCTAGCCAAAACTAGATCGGCTGGTTTTAGATAATCTGCCAAGGTCGACTCACTTACCATCCCCGTCACTTGACCTAAACTTTGGCAACGTCGCCGATACTGCCCATCACCCACCCAAGTAACGTTGAGATCTGGGTGTTTATTTTTTAGTAACTTTACAAACTCAAGGTACTTCTTGATCTCGTTTTCTTTCTCTAGCCGACCAACAAACACCACATTATTAATCTTAAATTTTAAATTTTGAATTCTAAATTTTAAATCGACTCTATCCGCCCCACCATAGATAACTAAGTCTGGTTTGTCTCCATAAAACTTCTGGATAAAAGCACCAACGTGCACCACCCCTTTGGCTAGGCGACTAAAAAAACGTCGTTGGTAGATGTTTTTTTTAGGTACCGGATAGATCCCTTCCCAACCATGAAAAGTAATAAAGATCTTTTTTTTAAAAAAAGGCCAGATAGGCAAAAGCCACCAGGCTACATC
>WFTH01000095.1 GCA_015485595.1 Candidatus Microgenomates bacterium | reverse complement strand
AGGTATGGGGTTGGTGGTCTTCTTGCCTTTTTGGTTCTTTCATCATCGTATGGCTCTAATGGATGCTAGTTTAACTTTCTGGTTGTCAGTAAGTCTTTTAGCTCTAGTGAAGTTTGGTCAGGAGTTAAAAGAGAAGTTTAAGAAACGTTCTTATCTGTCTAGCTTAAACTCCATCGGTTTAGTTTTTAGCAGCTTTAGATTATTTTTCTGGTGGTTTATGATTGGTCTGGCTTTGGGCTTGGCTATCTTAACCAAGTTGCCTGCAGTGCTTTATATCCCCAGTCTTTTTGTCTTTAGTCTTTACTTTGTGGAGTTTGATCTAAAAAAACCTAAGAAAGTGGCCTTACTTGAGATCTTTACTTGGGTTGTTTGGCTTGGGTCGGCAGTTGTTTTGGCCTTGGGAATGTTCTGGCTTTTAAAGTTTAACCCTGCCTTCTCTCAGCTTTTTAGTCGAGGTGGTGACTTTCTTTTTACCCCAGGAGAGTTGTTTAAAGGGGACTTTAAGTTCGTAGTTAAACAGTGGCCTATCTATCTTCAGGCTCTGAGTTACTACCTGACCCCGTTTGTTTTAGTCTCTCCTTTAATCGGTCTGATCTTTAAACGTCATCGCAAGCTTCAGTTTATTTTGTTTTTAACCGGGATTAGCTTTGTGCTGCCGATCTTTCTTTTAGGTAGGGTGGTCTATCCTCGTTACTTTTTACCGCTTGCCATCACTACAACCATAGCTTATGCGATTTTGTTGCTTGATTTGGTGGATAAGTCCAAGCTTAGTCAAAGACTAAATCAGAAGATTATCTACGCTCTGGTTTTGGCAATCATGTTGGCTAACACTATCAGCCCAAGTTTTGCTTTTTTACTTCCGGCTTGGACAGAGACAGATAAGATCCCTTTTGTTAAAAAAGACCAGGTGCAGTATCTTAGCTCCTGGTCGGCAGGAAATGGGGTTAAACCCGTGACTGACCGGCTTCTAGCTTATGCCTCGGCTGATAACAAGATAGCCTTGGCCACAGAAGGTTACTTTGGAACCTTGCCTGATGGAGTACTCATGTATCTTCATGGAAAGGACGTGCGTTATTTAACGGTAGAAGGCATTGGTCAGCCGGTGCGTCAACTACCTAAAAAGTTTCTTGAAAAAGCAGCTGGTTACGATAAAGTTTGGTTGTTGGTAAACAGCAATCGACTTGAGTTTAAGTTGTCTAAGGAGCATCTAATAGCCGAGTTTTGTCGCTTACCTGATCCATACAGTCAAGAGAAAAAGTGTTTACAGTTGTGGGATGTTACTTTTCTAGTTCGCTAAGCTCTAGACGGTAGCCGAATTTTCTAACAGTTTCGATAGCTTTTTTATAAGGACCAAACTTCATTCTTAAGCGCCTAATGTAGACGTTAATGGTGGTGTAGGTAGGAATAAACTCAAAGTTTGGCCAGACTTGTTGGATAATTTGTTTATGAGTGACTATGTGTCCTTTGTGTCTTATAAGCAGATCAAGGATCTCGGCCTCTTTTTTTCGTAGTTTGAGTTTTTTTTCATGAATTTTTAGGATACCGGCTTCTTTATTTAGCTTAATTGGTCCGTAAGTTCTTAGATTGCTCATTGCTCTTTTGTCCATGCTTAGCAGTTTTTTAATTTTGAGAAAAAGCTCTGTTGAGTGAAACGGTTTGGCTAAGTACTCATCAGCACCAAGACTAAGACCTTTTATGCGATCATCAGCTGATCCCAATCCAGATAAGACAACGGTTTTGGTGTAGAAACGAGTTGAGTTTAAGTACTCGACTAGTTCTAAGCCATCTCCATCTGCTAGTCGGCGGTCTACCAAAACTAACTCAGCCGAGTTGGTCTCAAAAAAGTTAAGACTGCTTTTAAGCTTAAAGAAGCTAATAATATTTTTGCTTAGGGAAGAGAGTTGTTGAGCTAAGGTAAGGTTAAGATCCTTATCGTCTTCGACGATCACTATTTTTGACATCTTAATGATCTTTTTTGATATTTTTAGATATTTTAAGTTAAAAAAAGCACTTGTCAATCGGGGCTTACTCTTTCAGGTGGTTTTTTGGTATGCTTAAGTTATGGATTTTTTTGTAGAGATTAGCTTACTACTTTTAACTGTTTCTGCTATCTCGTTTGTGCTTTTGGGCTTTAGGCAGTCGTTAATCTTAGGTTATATCTTTACTGGCGTTTTACTTGGTCCAAGCGGATTTAATCTTATTCAGTCAAAGGATGTGATTGAGCTTCTGTCTAAGTTTGGGATCGTGATCTTGTTGTTTATAATCGGTCTTCACCTCTCCCCAAAAGCAATTAAAGGGATTGGTGTTAGAGTGCTAGTTTTAGGCGTTTTACAGGTAGTTACGACCACTTGGCTTGGTTGGGGATTGGGACTTTTGCTTGGTTTTGAGTGGCAGCAGGCAGTTTTTACCGGTCTGGCTTTGGCTTTTTCCAGCACTATCGTGATCTTAAAAATCTTGGCCGATCAAGGTGATGTTCAGACACTTTATGGTCGGGTGGCGGTAGGGTTTTTAATTATTCAAGATGTAATTGTAAGTATTATGCTTATCTTTATGGGAGCTGGGAGTCGCTTAAGCGGAGCGGGTGCTTTGAAAGAAGTGGTTGTCTTAGGGCTGAAAGTGAGCTTGTTATTGGTGGGCATCTATCTACTTAGCAAGTTTGTGCTTACAGAGTTTTTAAAGATGGCGGCAAGCTCAAAAGAGCTGCTTTTCATCTTTAGTCTAACTTGGGGTTTGGGAGTAGCTACCTTGTTTCATGTTTTGGGTTTCTCTTTAGAGATTGGTGCCTTAATTGCTGGAGTGGCGTTGTCTACTAGCGCCTTTTCTGAAGAGATCAGCTCTAGACTAAGACCTTTAAGAGACTTTTTTATCGTTTTGTTCTTTTTGCTTTTGGGTTCTCAGTTGAACTTGGGGGAGGTGGGACAGCTTTGGTTGCCGGTGGTGGTCTTTAGTTTGTTTGTGCTTTTTATAAAACCATTTTTAATAATCTTGATTATGCTCTTAGCCAGATTTCATAAAAAGACCAGCTTCCAAGTGGGTTTAACCTTGTCTCAGATTAGTGAGTTTTCTTTGATTATGGCGGCTATGGGTTATGAGATGGGCATGATTGATAAGAATCTGGTGACGATCATAACTTTAGTCGGCATTTTTACCATTGCTATTTCGACTTATCTTATTCCCCATATTAATCAGTTTTATCCTTTTTGGGATAATGTTTTAGATCTTTTTCAGTTTCGAAAGGTTAAGGATGCCTCTTATCATAAACCGAAGAATCCAGAGGTGGTTATGTTTGGATTTAGTCGGGTGGGGGAGTTTTTGTTTAATCACCTAAAGAAGCAGGGTTTATCCGCGCTGGTGGTTGATCTTGATCCGGCTCATATTGAAGAACTGGAGCGACTGAAGGTGCCTTTCCGCTATGGTGATGCGGGGGATGTGGAGTTTTTAAACGACCTACCACTTAAAAAGGTCAAGCTAACTATCTCGATTATTCCCGATGTGGAGACGAATCTTTTGTTAGTCAAGAAGGTTAGAGAGTTTAGTGACGAGGCGATCATCTTGGTCTTTGCCAAAGAAAGAAAAGATGCTGAGGAGCTTTATGAGGCTGGAGCAACCTTGGTTTTAATGCCAGAGCAGTTGGCAGCCAAACGGGTGGTTTACTTGCTCCAAAGGTTAGGTCTCCACAAAGAGCTTTACAAGCGCAAACGCGACCAACACTTAGCTGAGTTATTTTCCTGATCCCGGGCTAGGATTCGAACCTAGAATAACAGGGCCAGAACCTGTTGTGATGCCATTTCACTACCCGGGAAACGACAAACTTTATTTTAACGCGGAAGTGAGTTTTCGTCTAGTTTTGTTACGCTTTTTGCAACAGTTGACTGCTAGACTTGGCGGTATGGAAAGTAAGCAGATCGTCTATGCTTTTATTGACAGCCAGAACTTAAACTTAGGTGTTCGTAGCGCTGGCTGGAAACTAGATTTTCGTAAGTTTCGTCTTTACTTAAAGAATAAGTATCACGTAAAAGAAGCGTTTCTTTTTATTGGTCACTTACCAGGCAACGAGAGTCTTTATACTTTTCTACAAAAAGCCGGTTACATCTTAGTTTTTAAACCAACCTTAGAGATTAAGAATCAGGATAAGGTCACGGTCAAAGGAAACGTAGATGCAGAACTAGTTTTGCATACCATGATCGAGCTGGATAACTTTGACAAAGCTATTATTGTCAGTGGGGATGGCGACTTTCACTGTTTGATTGAGTATCTGGATAGTATAGGTAAGTTACTAAAAGTTTTAACGCCTAATAATAAGTACTCAGCTTTGCTGCGTAAGTTTAATAAGAAAAAATATCTAGTGCAGGTTTCACAGTTAAGAAATAAGTTAGAGTATAAACCAAATAAAAAGAGGAGCATTCGCGGTCGGTCGAAACCTTAGGCTAGTCTCCTCATCGTGATGGTTGCATCTTAACCTAAGCAAGGTAAAAAATCAAGTAGCTGTTTGTCGGTCTTGAAAGATAACTGCTCTGAAATGTTAACTTTTTGGAGGTGTTGTGGTTAGATAAAGCTTTGCGGTTCTTACCCATATAATTCCCAGATGCTATAATGTAGTAGCGATTAACTAGTTGAAAGGAATAGCATGTCTTCCTTTACTACTTTTAACTGACAATTTCCTGTCACCAAAACATTAAGGTTTGAGTTAAAGCCTCATCCTAAAACAGCGAGTTTCATTAATTGGAACTCATTAACAGGGGATGAAGTTTTCCCAGAAGAAAGAAAAAGGGCTGTTGCTCAGAAACAGATTAATCAGATCTATGCCGATGAAGCAGACATTATTAACCTAGCTTTATTTGGTTTAACAGCTAGTCAGTGGAGAAAACTTAATCCCAAAGGACTAAACTACAAACATGCCGTCTTTATAAATCACCTTTTTGGTGCCATCGACCATGGTGGCGGTGACGGTGCGATCGGTGGTGGAGACGATGTCTGTATGCTCGGGCGAGTCGTTAAAACCCATATTCTCCCACTCTTTTTTTGTCGGTTTGCTGGGATCACCACGGTAGCAGTCTTTGTAAGCCATGCCAATAGCCACATGCATGTTGCCGTACGGTCCACCCATGTTTTCGTCATAAAGAGTTTCTGCCATAAAGTGAGTGATTCTAGAGATGCGTTTGTCGGTTAAAGAAAACTCACCCAGTTTATCTGCATTTTTGCTTTTAAGCATGGCATCAAGCACCTTTTGCCCTTTTTTGGCTTTGGCTTTTACTACTTTACCGTTTTTAAATTCAAGTTCTACGCCGCTTATAATGTTGCCGTACCTAAAGACCGGCTGGTTAAACCTAATCCAACCCTCGGTACCACGCCAGTCTGGTGAGGTAAACAGTTCGAAGCTAGGAATGTTTCTGTCGGCCCCGCCTTTCCAAATCCTATCAGCACCCAGCTTGATCTTAAGATTAACATCCTCGCCTTTAATCTTTACAAAATCAATTCTTAACTCATTCAGCTTATTTCTGGTTTCTTCTTGAAGTTTTTTTACTTCACGCCACTTTTTAATCGGGTCTGCTTGGTCCAAAAAACAAGCCTGAATAATCTGGTCCCAATACTTCTTTAAAGATAGGCCGACGATCTTGGCTTTGGCATCGGTGCCCCAGAGTGCCAAGGTCCAGGTAAACTCGCCCTTGTTTTCTTTCTCGGTTAGCCAGTCACGGTAGGCTTTTTTACTATCGCGCGCTAGCATGATCTTTTTTGGATCAACGTTTTTTAGCTCTTCTGGATCAGGGTCGGCGATGATGCCGATCGAGTGATTGATCAGATCGGCTCGAGTTTTTAAATGCTTTTCAGGAAAGAAGGTAAGTTGTTCTTTAGTGGCTAGCTGAAAGTAGTCTTTATCAAAACCGGTTGGGATCATTCTCATTAAAACGTGACCACCAGCTTTTAAGATCTCGTTCTGGAGTTCTAAAGCTAGAGGCTTGGCGATGTCTGGGACTAGAACCTGGACCACCTCACCCTGGTTTATGCCCTCTTCATTACCTAAAGCAAAGTGCACCAAGACCTGGGCGTACTTATTTAGGATCTCTTTTGGTGGAATATAAGAAGGTTGATAGTACATGGTACTACTGGTTTCTCATTCTGAAGTCTCGAGCGTAGCACGAGGTGTTTTAGAACCTCAACTTGTTAATAACCAAGCACCAATGGCACAAATAGCAAACAAGCTCCAACTACCAATGAGCCAAATGCTTGAACATTGAGATTTGGTTTTTGATAATTGTTTGAGATTTGTTATTTGGTTATTGGTGCATTTTAAAAATGAGATTCTGAAATAAATTCAGAATGACGATGTTTTTTTAACTTTTAATTTTTAACTTTAAACTGTTGATTGCTTTTGTTCGGTGCGAGATTTTAAGTTTAACATCATCACCCAATTCTGCCAATGGTCTATCGTAACCTTCGGGTATAAAGATCGAGTCATAGCCAAAGCCGCCAATAATTTTTTCTGTAGGAGAAAGGGCGATCTCTCCTTCTAAAACTCCGTCAGCACATAAAAAACTGTCTTTTTTAGGGTAGTAGATACAGACACTAGCTACGTAACGGGCGCGTCTATCATCAACCCCTCGCAGCTTTTTAAGCAAGGCTTGGTTTCTTTCTGCATCACTGCCAGCATGCCAGCGAGCGCTTTTAATGCCAGGAAAGTTATCAAGTGCATAGACCTCAAGACCTGAATCATCAGCTAAGGTTGACATTTGAGTTAGTTGACCGATGGTTTTAGCCTTGAGTTTAGCATTCACTTCATAGCTGTTGCCGGTTTCTTTAACCTCAGGAACATTATCACCAAAAACATCAGTTAGACCTAGAATAGGAATATTCAGGTCGCTTAAGAGCGCTTTCATCTCACGTAATTTGCCGGGGTTTTGAGTAGAGATTAAGAGTTTTTCTAAGCTAATCATCTACTTTAGTCCGCCACCCATCAGACCACCTAAGCCACCGCTCATCTCTTGGAGTTTTTTGGCCGCTAGCTCTTGAGATTTCTTAATTGCTTCATTTAGAGCATCGATCGCTTCTTGGCTGGTAACACCCTGAACAGAGAAGTGTTTAATCTTTTGATCGCCGGTGATCACCACCACAATGTCCCCCTTTTCTATGCGAATCTCTTCTTGAGCCAGCGCCTGCTGCATCTGTTTAGCCTGCTTTCTGAGTTTGTTTAGGTCTCCAAGAGCTTTAAATGGATTTGCCATAATTTGCCTTTCTCAAACTTAATTTTTAGTTTAATGGGTTTTATTATCTAGAATTGACTTATCAAAATCAAGTCTGAATTTGTTATACTTAAGTTAAAGATTATGCCAAAAAAACCAGTTATCGCTGTAGTTGCCGGTGGTCAGTCTCCTGAACACGAGATCTCTTTACTATCTGCGCGGTTTGTTTTTGAAAACATAGACAGAGGCAAGTTTAAGCCCTACTTTTTAGGCTTAGATAAAAAAGGGCGCTTTCGCCTTTATGAAGACGGTCAAAAGATTTTTTGGCATGCGGATAACCCGAAAAAAATTAAGCTTGCTCCCGGCTATAAACCAGTGACTTTTTTACCGGCAGGAGAAGGTCGGTTGGTCTTTCTAGATGACTTAACTAAAAAACTTAAGATCGATCTCTTTTTCCCGGTGCTTCATGGTGCTAAAGGGGAGGACGGGGTGATTCAAGGTATGTTTGAGATGGTGGGGGTCAGGTATGTGGGTTGTGGAGTTTTAGCTTCTGCTGTAGGAATGGATAAGGCGATTGCTAAGACGATCTGGCTTAGACACGGTCTGCCAGTGGGCAAGTTTCTGATAGCAACTTTAGAGAGTGTGCCAGACTTTGCCCAAGTTAAAAAAGAGCTTGGTCTGCCGGTGTTTGTTAAACCAGCTAACGCCGGCTCTTCTGTGGGAGTGAGTAAGGCAAAAAATAAAAGAGAGTATCTTT
>WFTH01000094.1 GCA_015485595.1 Candidatus Microgenomates bacterium | reverse complement strand
ATATAATACACTACATGCAAACAAAAAAAATCGCCTTAGGAATGAGCGGGGGAGTGGACTCGTCTTTAAGTGCACACCTTTTAATCGAGGCTGGATATGACGTAACCGGAGTTTTTTTTGACTCTTGGGAGGGTGAGTGTCGCGCCAAACAAGACTTAGAGGATGCCAAAAAGGTTGCTTTTCAGCTAGACATCCCCTTTAAAGTACTTGACTTTAAAAAAGCTTATAAAGAAAAGGTGATCGAGTACTTTTTTAAAGAGTGCCAAGCCGGCAGAACTCCTAATCCAGATGTCATGTGCAACAAGGAGATTAAGTTTGGGCTTTTTTACAAGTGGGCAATGGAGAATGACTTTGACGCGGTTGCCACCGGCCACTATGCCAAGACCGATGGTGCTAACCTGATGGTACCCAAAGACAAACATAAGGATCAAACTTACTTTCTTTATCTTCTACGTCAAGAACAATTAAAGCGCGTAATTTTCCCTCTAGCAAATCTAACCAAGCAAGAGGTACGCCAGGAAGCCAAAAAAAGAGACATTCCGACAGCAGATAAAAAGGACTCTGTTGGCATCTGTTTTATAGGTGATATAGACGTGAGAGAGTTTTTAAGAGAAAGACTAGGAGAAAATCCTGGAGACGTGGTCGATGTTGAGGGTAACGTTATCGGCAGACACAAAGGATTGTGGTTTTACACCATCGGTCAACGTTCCGGCTTTAGCATAGATCAAAAAACTTTAGTTAAACAAGCAGACGGTAGTATGATCACTAAACATAACATCCCACCGTTTTATGTGATTGCTAAAAAACCAAAAACCAACCAACTAGTAGTTGGCTTTGGCGCTCAAACTTTAATGGCTGAGTTTAAAGTCAGCCAGCTTCACATTATCAATCCCAAGTATCACTCGCTTGACAAGTTAAAAGGTCTAAAGGTTAGAATTCGCCACACCGGCAAACTCCTTGACTGTAAGGTTGAGCTTGATGAAGGAAACAAGCAGGTAAAGGTTAAACTTAGCCAGCCTGTCCGTGGCATAGCCGAAGGCCAAGCAGCTGTTTTTTACGTGCCAAGTGGCGGCGAGACTGTAGTGGTCGGAGGGGGAACGATCGTTAGTTAATGATCAATCATCAATTAGATTTCGAAATTCGAAAATTCGTTATTCGTGATTTCAATTTAAAACTACCTGATTTATTAGTCATAGTTTATTACTTTGTTGCTTGTTAAATTTACTTATTGACACCCATTTTTATTGTGCTAGACTAACAGTCCATAAAAAAGTTAAGCCCTTTTTAAAGGGAACTGACTTTTTAAAAGTTTCTCAAAGAGACATCTTAAGCACTAAGGACCCCAAAGCTTGGCGTAAATCAAGCGAGGTCTTTTAGTGTGCTTTTTAAGTTCTTTAACAAGTAAAGAAAGATGAAACTAGGCATGGTGATAGCAACCTGAAAAATTTTCGGTTTGCTAAACTATGTTTAGTTAAACCGTTAATTCCTTTTACTATAAGTAAATCAGACCGTTTGAGTTTTTTAACTTAAGCGGTATATCAAGCTTTTTTTGAGAGTTTGATCCTGGCTCAGAATGAACGCTGGCGGTGTGCCTTAGGCATGCAAGTCGAACGGTAACAGGGGAAAGCTTGCTTTCCTGCTGACGAGTGGCAGACGGGTGAGTAACACGTGAGAATCTACCCTCTAGTGGGGAATAGCCTTCCGAAAGGAGGGGTAATACCGCATGTGTCCCCCTCGGGTAAAGCCCGAGGGGGGTAAAGCCTTCGGGCGCTAGAGGAGGAGCTCGCGCGCTATCAGCTTGTTGGTGGGGTAACGGCCTACCAAGGCGATGACGGCTAGCCGATGTGAGAGCATGATCGGCCACAAGGCTACTGAGACACGGAGCCTACACCTACGGGTGGCAGCAACTAGGAATCTTGCGCAATGGGCGAAAGCCTGACGCAGCGACACCGCGTGTGGGATGAAGCTCTTTAAGAGTGTAAACCACTGTGGCGAGGGATGAAGTTCTGACAGTACCTCGCTAGAAAGCACCAGCTAACTACGTGCCAGAAGCTTCGGTAATACGTAGGGTGCAAGCGTTATTCGGATTTACTGGGCGTAAAGGGTCCGTCGGCGGTTTGTTAAGTTACTTGTTTAAGCCCGGGGCTCAACTCCGGAAAGGCAAGTAAAACTGACAGACTAGAGTTAGTTCGAGGAAGCTGGAATTCCTGGTGGAGGAGTGAAATCCGTAGATATCAGGAGGAACACCGAGCGCGAAGGCAGGCTTCTAGAACATAACTGACGCTCAGGGACGAAAGCTTGGGTAGCAAAGCGGATTAGAGACCCGTGTAGTCCAAGCCGTAAACGTTGTCTGCTAGTTGTTCTCGATCTAATCGGGAGTGACGTAAGCTAACGCGTTAAGCAGACCGCCTGGGGAGTACGGCCGCAAGGCTAAAACTCAAAGGAATTGACGGGGGAGCGCACAACCGGTGGAGCATGTGGTTTAATTCGATACAAAGCGAAAAACCTTACCCAGGCTTGACATGTACCTGCACGATCTAGGAAACTAGATCTTCTTCGAGAGTGGTACACAGGTGATGCATGGCTGTCGTCAGCTCGTGTCGTGAGACGTCCACTTAAGTGTGGTAACGAGCGCAACCCTTGTCGTATGTTACACGTATCATACGAGACTGCCTCGCCTTAGGCGGGGAGGAAGGAGAGGACGACGTCAAGTCAGCATGTCCCTTACGCCTGGGGCTACACACATCCTACAATGGAGCCGACAACGGGTTTTGCGAAGGGGTGACCCTGAGCCAATCCTTATAAACGGCCCCTCAGTTCGGATTGTAGGCTGCAACTCGCCTACATGAAGTCGGAATCGGTAGTAATCGCAAATCAGCAGGTTGCGGTGAATACGTTCTCGCTCCTTGTACACACTGCCCGTCAAGCCAGCAAAGTCGGCAACGCCCGAAGCGGGTGCCCGCAACCCCCTCACTTTTGGAGTGGTACAATACTAGTCTAGTATGCACTACTTTTATGTTTTGGCAAATACACAAAGAGGTACTCTTTACTTTGGTGTTACACAAAATTTAAAAAAGAGGCTTCGGTCTCACAATCAGGGACAAAATCTATACACCAAAAGATACCAAACATGGAAACTAATTTACTATGAAGCTTATAGAGATAAAAAAGATGCTTACTCAAGAGAAAAAAGCATTAAAAAATACAAAAGTGCCTATAGAACACTTAAGAAAAACATTGCTAATAGCATACGTACCACTTTAAAAGTGAGGGGGAGCGGCCCTTCTACGGCGAGGTCGGCGATGAGGACTAAGTCGTAACAAGGTATCTGTACTGGAAGGTGCGGATGGATTACCTCCTTTCTAAGGAGTGTAAGGTCAGGGAATCACGACCCCTGTTCCTACCCCAACGACACTTTTTAAGCAAAATGGGGAAAACTTTAAAGTCCCGTGGTCACCATGCCCGGGCCAGGCTTGCTATCACCGTGTTTGGTTTCATCTTCTTTGCTTGTCTTTAATACTCTTGCTAAAAAAACTCACCGACCAGGGTGAGTTTTTTAGTGCTTGACAATTAGCAGTCAATAATATAGAGTGCTAAATATATGTTAAATCTAGATAAACTTACCACCAAGTCGGCCGAAGCCTTGCAAGGTGCGATGCAGTTAGCTGGCAAACTTAAAAATCCAGAGGTCACACCGTGGCACCTGCTTTTAGTTTTGATCAACCAGCCAGCAGGCATCGTCCCAACCATTTTACAAAACCTTGATCAAGATCCTAATCAAGTAGCCCAAAAGGTTCAAGAAAAACTTAAAAACCTGCCTACAGTTTCTGGAGCTACTCAAGCCTATCTTTCTTCTGACTTGACCCAAGTCTTTGATAAGGCAGAGAGTGAGGCTGGAAAAATGCGGGATGAGTTTATTAGCACCGAGCATCTGCTGCTTGGTCTACTTGACATAAACGAGATCAAAGAGCTGCTTAACCTAGATAAAAAACAGGTGCTTAAAGTACTAAGTAACGTCAGAGG
>WFTH01000093.1 GCA_015485595.1 Candidatus Microgenomates bacterium | reverse complement strand
GGTTTCGCATCGTAGTGGGGAAACCAACGACGACTTTATTGCTGACTTTGCTGTGGGGGTAGGAGCAGACTACATGAAGTTTGGTCCACCCAATCGGGGTGAGCGCATCTCTAAGTATAATCGCCTGTTAATGATCTTTCATGAGCTCAAACAAGCTCAAAACTCTTCTCAAACCACTCAAACTCAATCAACATCAACCTCAAACAACTCTTAGTTGATGTATTTTGTTATCTTTTGATAACTAAATTACTACTTGTTTTTTCGTGCTTACTTCGGTTATGGTAGGCTCAGTTCGGTTTTAGTTCGGAAAGGAGATCACCATGCCAGTCACTCTCTATAAACGCCAACGTCAGATTGTAGACTTTATCGCTCAATACATCCAACAAAACGGCTACTCACCCACCTTAAGAGAGATCGCTGACGCTATCGGCGTCTCCTCACTAGCCACGGTTCATGAGCACCTGGCCGCTTTAGAGAGAAAAAAGGTTATCCGCCGAGTCGAAGGGCAAACCAGAGGTATAGAGCTTCTAGATCGGACCTTTATTAAAACAGGGGAAAGCATCGATCTACCGATCCTAGGCTACATCGCTGCTGGGGCGCCGATCGAGCCTTATACCGATCCAAACGCCACCTTTAAAGCTTCTCCAGAGATGATCAGTTCTAAACACAGAAACTACGTCTTGCAGGTTAAAGGCAAGTCGATGATTGAAGATCATATAGACGATGGCGACTTTGTGATCGTGGAGGAAACTCAAGATGTGGCTGATGGTGACATCGTGGTCGCTTTGCTAGATAACGGCTTGGCCACCTTAAAACGCATCTACCGCGAGGTGACTCGAGTTCGCCTCGAGCCAGCCAACTCCAGCATGAGTCCCATCTATGCGACTAATGTTCAAGTGCAGGGTAGGGTAGTGGGGTTGGTCAGAAAGTTTAGATATTAAAACTGCCCTTGCATTTTAAAAAAAGTTTGTTCTATACTTAAATCATGAAGGGAAGGTGAAAAATGAAAGTTGACACACTTTTAATTTTATGTCTAAATAAAATAAGTCACTTGATTAAACTTGATTAAAAAGGAGGGTAAATGATCCACGCTAATATAATAACTAAAAATCTAAAATTTATAGTTTTTTTCTTAATCCTTCTTAGCTCAATTTCGTTACCACATAAAGTTCTGGCTGAAGAATCAAATGCATCAAAATGTGAAAAGTGGTGGAGAGATGTCAATCATACTAGTGTTGTGTTTATTGATCACAACGCAAGCGTGTATATTTGTCAAAAAAAAGGTTGGCTTAATTGGGATGTACAATGGACACATTATAAGAACTTACCTTGTAATAGCCCAAAGCAATATGATGTAGCGGGAAAAACTCGCTACTTCTATGATAAAGCACAAGCACAAACATTTGCTGTCGGCCACTGTGTCACTCCTACTCCAACACTAACACCCGTACCAACATCTCCACCCATAACTCTCCCCCCCACTCAGCCAACCTGTGGTAATAACGCTAAAAGTAATCGGGATTGGATAGATGCAGCAAACACCGAAGTTTGTCAAAAAGATAACGACTATGGACATGTATGGCGTCAATGTAAAGCAGGATATCAACCAAAACTCGTAAGTGGTGGGTATGTGTGCACTAAAATAGTAAATAACACACCCACCCCAACACCTGCAAACTGTGCCAGCAAAGGAGCAGGAGCATGGTGTGCTAATAGAGATGGTGATGGGGCTTGTCCTGTAGGATACGCTAAAATTCCAAACACAGAGTGTGATGCAAACGGTGGCACTCAGATCTGCTGTGTTCCACCAAGTGATTCCGGTCCTCACTGTAACTGGTGTGCTGCACCAGGAGAAAATGTTCCATCTGGTCTTCAACACAAACCAGAGTGGGACAATATGTGTGGTAAGGATATGTATGGTCGTCAAAAATTGTGTTATGTTAGCAGTGGCACCGGCAGTGGTGGAGGTGGAGGAAGAAACTGCAGACAAGTAGAAAGGTACAGGTGTGTGGACCAGAATAACCTTATGGTCGGAGGAAACAGAGTATCAGCTTGTGGTTCAGGTACTTGTCCAAGTGGGACAAGGAAAATTATGGAACATGCTTGCCATACAGAATGTGAAAGTGACAACGGTGGGAATGATGGCGGTCATGGTGGCGGCGGGAATCCAAACCCCACAGATACTCCTACTCCAACCCATAGAACACCCACAGAAGCAGACTTTACTACTTGGTTAGATACCTTTGTAAATTATGGTAGAAGCACAAATGCAGACTGGACAGGGGATGGCCGTGTGGACCTAAATGACTACTTTACTATCTACCAAGCATTTCAGTCATCTTAAAAAGCATTAAACAAAACAACTGTGTAAAAGTTATAAACTAAAATTTTTAAAAACAGACACTTATGATAGAAAACAACCCTTCTACCCCAACTTTAACAAAAAATAACAAGCTTAACCTTATTAACAAGCTTAAAAAACACCCTAAAGTTTTAGCCTTTACTGGTCTATTTTTAGTTATGTTTTTAGTGGGTGTCAGCTTAGCTTTAGTTCAAAGTACAAAAAAGAATACCGACAATCGTTCGCAAGCGTCTGGTGGCAACTCTGCCACTTTAAGTTGGGCGACTCATGAACTAACTTACATTCCAAACTTCGTAGAATACAACGGAAACACGATCTCAGAGGCAATGAAAAATATCTGTATCAAGCTGGATAATCCTAACAATGTTGTCGGTCTAAGCGCAGAGGTGGAGTTTGACCCAAGTTTAGGTTTTATAGAGGTAGTACCTAACGCAAACGCGGGCACCATTAAGCAAGCTAGCAAATGGTATCAATCTCCTGGAAAAGATAAAGTGCGTTTCTTTATTGGAATAAAGCCAGGCGATCCGCTCATCTCTACAAACGGGTGTATTGTCGCGGTTAAAGCATGGGCAAGAAAACAAGAAGGTAACACAGCACCAGCTGAGTTTAAACTCACTCTAAAGAACTTCCAAGTGGTACATAAAACAGAGGGTGTACAAACAGGTAGAATTGGTTTAGACACTATCAATCTAAAACCATCAAATAGGGTGTCTCCACCACCGCAAGATGACCCAACCAACACTCCCACCATCACCCCAACCCCAATACTTACTCTACCTGCCCAGCCACCTAGAGATCTAACACCAAGCACTTCACCAGAACCAACCGTTCCAGTTAGCGAGTGTGAGCTTCCAGCCAAGTTAGACTCGCTGGTAGGCAACACTTCAGGTTTAAATGCAATATTTACTTGGCGCACTAGCAGCGCATGTAACACAAAAATTAATCAAGATCAGGCTTATGTTTGGTGGCAAATAATTGACTTGGATAATAATAAAGAGCGTATAGCTTCTAGTTGGAATCCAAGTGGTTCGAACTTAGATAACAACAGGGTGCTGGTTAATTGCGAGAATAGAAACAATCATCATCTAAGAATGGATGCCTTTATAAGTGAAATAGGCAAAGGTTATACCAGCTACAACCAATCAATAATGAGGGGAAAAGTAAAAAGCGCAAATATTCAGTGTCCTTAATTAGGAAAAGTACAAAATCAAGATAGAAGTGCTATACTGAAATCAGGTATAGCACTTTTTTTTATTTTATGCAGTCTTTAGGCTATAAAACCAACTTGCGTTCTTTTAAGTCTAAACTTTACTTTCTGTACATAGTGTTTTCACTTACTTTTATAATCTCTAGTCTCACACTTAACAACACATCGATTTACGCTCAACAAGAACAGACAAACAAACTATTTTCGACCAAGATAAGCTCAACCTACACCATCAAACCAAACGGCAACGCTCAAGTTGAGCATAGATTCACCATCACAAACCTAACCCCTACCAAGTACGTAGACAAGTACGCCATCGAGCTAAGCTTAACTAAGCTCACAAACATCACCGCTTACGAGGGAAATAACTACAGCAAACCTCATGTAGTTGTTGGTCAAAACTCAACCAGCATCGCTCTGGATTTCAAAGACCCAGTGGTTGGTCTAAACCAAACCAAGCAGTTTACGATCCAGTACCAAACAAACGATGTAGCTAGTCTGATCGGACAGGTGCTTGAAGTCAACATCCCTAAGATAAAAGGACAGTCCTACAACAGACGAGACGTTGTAGTCCAGTTGTCCAGTAAGTTTAGCAACCTAAGTTATTTTAATCTCAAACCCTCCAAAATCGAGACTAAAGACGGCAAAAAACTGTTTTATTTTAATAACGTGAAAGATCAAGCTATTAACCTTATCTTTGGAGATCAGCAGGTCTTTGATCTCTCGCTTAGATACGACTTGGTTAACAAGTCACAATCGGAAGGAGTGGTTCAGATCGCTTTGCCTCCAAACACTCGCTACCAACAGGTCTACTATCAAAGTATTCAACCAGAACCACTAAAGCTGACTCAAGATGAAGAGGGTAACTGGCTAGCCAGTTACAAACTCAAACCCAAAGAGACAAAAACAATAGATGCAGGACTCACCGTCAAGCTCACTCTTAAAGATAACAAGCTACCTATTCCTCAACCATCTACCAAACTTTATTTAGCCGAAACCAACTACTGGCCGGTAAAAAACGCTAAAATCCAGTCTATAGTCAAGTCCCACAACTCCATACTTGATCTTTATCGCTTCACAGTAAACAACCTAAGCTATTCAGCTAACCTTGCAAACCACCAAAGACTTGGAGCCCTAAAGGTACTGAAAGAACCCAATCAAGCAGCCTGTGAGGAGTTTAGTGACCTATTTATTACCTTAGCCAGAGCCTCTGGCACACCCGCAAGACGCTTAGTGGGTTATGGTTATACCAACGATCCCAAGCGTAAACCTACTGGCCTTGGTGGCAAAGACGTCCTGCATGCCTGGGTAGACTGGCTGGACCCAAAAACAAACAGTTTTCGAGCTGCAGACCCTACTTGGGAGAAAACCACAGGAGGCAGAGACTACTTTAACTCCTTTGATCTAAACCATATCGTCTTTACCATAAATGGCCTAAACGACTCCAAACCCTTGCCTGCCGGAACCTACGTGAGCGATCAAACTGCAAACAGCCAAAACATCACGGTTAAACTTAGTCGGTATTGGCCAGAGATAAAACCTAGTTTTGATCTAAAGTTGCTAAAAGGCTCGCTCAATCTTCCAGGAATGTATGAGTTAGAGCTAACCAATAACACAGGTGCTGCTTGGTACTTAAACAACCTGCAGTTTGGTTTTCTGGATCAGAAAGCCAAGGTTATCTTGCTCAGTCAACCTACCCTAACCTTTTTACCTTTCGAAACAAAACGGGTTAAGATTTTAGTTATAAGTCAAGATATGACTTTAAAAAGAACAAACTTGGCGGTTACCTTAACCTTTCACAACAGCTCAAACTACCTGGTTAACCTAAAATCCACCATCACCGCTATGCCAACGTTTGGTCTTGAAACCTCGACTCAAATCAAGCTAGTCATGCTCATTCTAAGCGCTGTCTTTAGTCTTGGAATAGTTACCACCATCTACCTAGTTAAACTTAAGCGAAACTAGGCAAAGATGTTATAATAACCACATGATTAAAACATTAATAAACACCATCATTACCTTAAGTGTTCTGGCTTTCTTTTTTCCAAACATAAGCTTCTCTGACTGGAGTGTGATTCTTTTAGCTGGGGTTGTTCTGACTTTGATTAACCTAGTTGTTAAACCGATACTTAAACTGCTTACTTTGCCGATAAATGTTGTTACTTTCGGACTTTTTTCTGGAGTAATCAACGTCGGGCTACTTTGGCTGGCTACCTGGTTGGTACCTGGATTTGAGATTAAACCCATGACTGTAGGGGGAATCTATCTCGGCTATCTTGGAACTTTGGTGGTTGTTTTAGCCCTAATCAGCTTGACTCAAAGCTTGGTGGGGGTCTTTATCGGAGGTAAAAAATAACCTGATAAATAACATAACTATGTTCAAAACACTAGTTCTTAGCACCCTCTTTCTTTGCGTAACCAGCCTTAAACCTAGTCTGTCTCTTGCCCAAACATCTGTACCTTTAAGACAAGTCATCCCAGACAACCAAGTCACAAAAACCCTAGATCAAACCCAAGCAAGCGAGGCCGGAACCTTATCCAGCCCTTCAGCCGAGGTGGTTCAAAAAGTAAAAGAAAAACAAGATAAAGACATAACTTTGCCAGAAAGTGAGAAAAAAGATGCCTTAACCTTGTTCTTAGAAAAAACCCCTCCAGGACCTTTGAGCTGGAACAACTTCCTCCAACATGCAATTCGTTGGGCAGTAACCAAAGGAGTCCCTGCCAACACCATTACTCTAGTCTTACTCTTTCCTTTGATTGCCATGTTAATTGCTGCCTCAAGACACATCATTGGTTTAAGAGGTTTTGGTATCTACATCCCAGCTGTTTTATCTGTAGCCTTTGTCTCTACCGGCATTATAAACGGCGTGATCATCTTCACCATCATTATCTTGGTTACCATGCTAGCAAAGAAACTACTTAAAAAAGTGACCATGCCTTACCTACCAAGAACCGCCTTAGTGCTTTGGGCGGTCTCGGTGGGAATCTTAGGTCTTTTGCTTGTCTCACCCTTACTACCTTTGTCTACCCTAATGGCCGTGAGCATCTTTCCTATCTTAATTCTAATTCTTTTAAGCGAAAACTTCTTAGAAGCTCAAGCAAGTGCTAAACCCATCCAAGCGTTAACCTTAACTTTAGAAACTATCTTTTTAGCTTCCGTGGCGGCTTTAATCCTTAACTTTACCTGGATTCAAGAACTGGTTTTGTGGCGACCGGAACTAACCCTACTGGTAGTTGCCTTGATTAGCATCTTGGTAGGACGCTACACCGGCTTAAGATTTACCGAGCGCATTCGATTTAAAGATATTATCGAAGAGTAGGGAGGTAGTATGCCGGTTAAACCTTCACATATCCTAGGGCTAAACTCCCGCTACTACTACACCAAGCTTAACCCCTCAAATGCCAGGCAGTATGGTTTTTCTAAGCTAAAGACCAAACTACTGCTTTTGGAGCATAACATCTCCACAGCAAACATCTATCGCATCTTAACTCACCTGGATGAAGTTAGTGAGCTAGATTTTAACCTTATTCCCGCTCCTTTTGTAATCAAACCTGTCTCGGGCAGTGCTGGCAAAGGAATCTTGATCATTAAAAAACGCCTAAGAAACGGTCTTTTTCTTGATCATGAAAAAACTCGTTATACTGAGGAAAATCTTAAACTACACCTAACTAACATTCTTACCGGTGAGTACAACACTTGGGGGAGCAACTACCAAGCCATTATCGAAGAGTTTATTCCCTCTCATCCAGATCTTAAGAAGCTGGCTTATGGCGGTACGCCAGACATTCGGGTGATCGTGTTTAACTCGGTTCCAGTTATGGCCATGGCTAGAATTCCTACCAAAGAGTCAAAAGGCAAAGCTAACCTAGAGCTTGGCGCTATTGGTTTAGGCATAGACATGGCTACCGGCACCACCACCCATGCCACCTTTGGCAAAAAAAAGATCATTACCCACTTCCCTCAATATAAACGCAAAAAAGTCAGTGGTATCCGCATCCCTTTCTGGAAAAAAACTCTATTAACCGCGGTCAAGGCAGCCAATGCCGCTGGCTATGTCTTTATGGGAGCAGACCTTTTTATTCACCCAGAAAAAGGACCGATGGTGGTAGAGCTTAACGGTTTTCCTGGTTTGTCGATTCAGATCGTCAATCGAGCTGGCTTAAAACGTCGCCTAGAGAGAGTGGAGGATCTTTACGTTAGAGATGCCGAGCATGGGGTTAAAATCGCTCAAGCTCTTTTTGCCGAAAGATTACCGGATCACTTTAAAGCCGAAGAGGGGTTAATTATTATTCCAAACTTCTTAACCGTAGAGGTAAGAGATGATCAAAAGGAAAAACATCCTGTTAAGGCCATGGCAAACACCGGTAGGTTCCGCTCAGCTATCTCTCGAGAGTTAGCCACCAAGCTTGGCCTGGCTGACTACGATGACCTTTTGTGGCAACAAAAAACTCTAGAAGGCAAGGTGCCTGTGGTGGAGGTTGACTTTTACCTTAAAGGCAGGTTGATTAAAAGCGCTATGGTTTTAAGCAAGAAACTGGATCGCAAACGTCATAAGATTGAGATCGGCCGTCAAGATCTAAAAGGATTCTTGATTGGAGACACACAAGAGTGAGAAATTGAGTGATAAAACATTAATAAGCCTGATGCTTGGATGCGAAGCACTAACGGGAGTGTCGAGTTAAAATAAGCGAAGCAACTCGACCGAGAGTTTGCTTGAGCAGACAAGCAGCAGGCGAGTAGTAAAACAAAGTTTTAATTTTAAAAAGAAAATGTTTAACCATGAGCCTCATCAGCAAACTAACACCTATCAACTTAGAGGAAGAAAAAGAAAAGTTTTTTAAGCTAAACTTTAACTACAACCCCCAGTTTAGCTACAGTCAACCGATCGAACCTAAACAACTTACCAAATATGGTAAGCCCGACCCTAAACTTGTAAAGCTGGCAGAAAAAATAGTTAAGACCGCTTACCAGGATAAAAATCATCAAGAGCTTAAAAAGCTAGAAGGAGAGATCTTAACCCAGAAACAAACCTTAAATCTGGTTAAAAAGTTTCTTAAGATGCACCAACTAGAAAGACGCTATCAAGTGATGATCGATCCCACCATCATTCCTAGAGCAACCGTCACCAGCCACTTAGTTAAGCTTAAACCAAACATAAGTTTCAGTCGGGAAGGACTTTTAAGCTTGCTTTATCATGAGATAGGCACCCACATCTTAAGACGAATCAACTACGAGAGACAGCCTTGGTATAAAAAAAGAAAAAAGTACGGCTTAACTCACCATTATCTTGTTACAGAAGAAGGCCTAGCTGTCTTACACGGGCTTTTACCTCGGTCAGACAAGCTGGTTTATCGCTCAGCTTTAAAATACTTGGCCGTGGCCAAAGCTAATCAACTTAGTTTTAAAGAACTATTTTCTTGGGTAAATCAGTACCTTCAAAAACCCAGCCATGCTTGGAGTTTTAGTCTGCGAATCAAGCGCGGGCTTAAAGACACCAGCCAACCAGGTGGATTTACCAAAGACTTGGTTTACTTTGCTGGCTTTATTAAAGTTTGGCACTGGTTAAAAGAACATGACTTTAACCCTACTAAACTTTATATCGGCAAAGTTGCCATAGAAGATCTG
>WFTH01000092.1 GCA_015485595.1 Candidatus Microgenomates bacterium | reverse complement strand
GCTTTAAGTATTAGCAACTTTTTCGGCTTCTCGACCGTGAGTGTCTCTTTGTTAATGTGGCTTGTCTTTGGAGCGCTCAGCTTAATCTGGCTTAAAGATCAACCCTTAGGTCAAGAACCAGCAAAAGAGTCTCAAGAACCTCAAGTTAAACACCGTAGTAAAAAAGCCAAAAAACGTTATGAAAAACTGCTTAAAAAACAAAACCAAGCTAGGCTTAAGCCTAAAAAACTTGCAAGCAAAGCTCAAAAACTAGAAGGTTGGCAGTACTTGGCTCTAAGTACGATCGCTCTAGGTAGTCTGTTTAGTCTGGCTTGGATCTGGCGTAGCTACACGGCTGACAAAGCTTATAAGCAAGGAGAGATCTACCTAAAATCAGGCCGTTTTCAAGAAGGTTTTAGTCTGCTTGAGTCAGCTGTAAGGAAAAAACCAAAAGAGGCTATCTTTTATAGTCGCCTAGCCTTTAATCAGGCTAAACTGGCGCTAGTCTTGGCTCAGCAGGGTCAGGTTCAGTCGGCTGAGCAGGCAGCCGCTGTTACTCTTGAAACTAGCAAGCAGGCTCTTAAACTAAACGGTCGTCACCTAAACATCCACAAGACTCAAGCTAAGACCCTAACTTTGTTAGCAGCCAGTTACGAGACACTAGCTAGTCTAAGCCCAACTAAAGAAACAAAGGCCAACTATCTAGCAAAGGCCAAGGAGATGTTGCTTGAGGCTAAAGGGGTGCTTGAGCGCGCGCGGCACCTGGCGCCAAACGAACCGTCGGTTGCGCTTGATCTGGCTAAGGTCGAGGCTGCACTGAATAACTCCTCTGCCGCGCGCGCACTCTATGAAGAGACCATCAGTCTCAAGCCAAACTACTCCGAAGCCATCTACACCTACGCTCAGTTTTTGATTGACCAAAAAGACTACCAGAAAGCTCTTAAGATGCTTGAGCTTTATCACACCAAGATCGACCCAACAAATAAGAAAGTTAAAACTCAACTTGATGAGCTTAAGCAACTGATGGCCACCTCATCAGGTAAGAGATTCTAAAACCCCCACGCTACGCTCGGGTGTTCAGAATGACAATGCCAATCTAAATTCAGTATCTAGTATCCAGTATCTAGTATCCAGTATCTAGCATCTAGTTAACCATAGTATAATGTCCCCATGCAGATCATTACCGTCCCTCACCAAACACTGCGTCTTAAAGCCAAGGAGGTAGTCAAGGTAGATAAAAAACTAACGAAGTTTATAAAAAACCTAACTCAGACTCTAGCTAACACCAAAAACCCACGTGGTGTTGGCCTGGCTGCTCCTCAAGTAGATAAGACTTGGCGTATCTTTGCCACTCAACTACCAGATGAAAACCAAGCTCTAAACCCAGAGCAGATTAAACACTACATTAATCCGGTCATTACTAATCGTTCGGCCAAGTTAATTCTCGGTGAGACGGCCGATGACAAGGAGGTGCGTGAAGAAGGCTGTCTTTCTATGCCCAGTCTTTACGGACCCGTTCCCCGCGCCGAGTGGATCGAGCTTTTGTGGTACGAGCTAAAAGGTGATGAACTAGTTAAAAAAGAAGCCAGGTTTAAAAACTTTGCCGCGCGTGTGATCCAGCATGAGGTTGATCACCTGGATGGCATCTTGTTTACCGACTACTCCTTAAAGTACGACCTGCCGGTCTATAAAGAAAATCGTTTCGGCAAGTGGGAAGAGATAGATAAAAGTGAGCTAGAGAGGTTTTAGTATGAAGGTTGCTCTGGTTGGCTCAACCACAAACACGACCAAACTGGCTCAAGCACTCCTTAATGATGATACTGTCCAGGTAAGTTGGGTCTTAACCCCTGCCCCAAAGCCTCTAGGCAGAAAAAAAGTCTTGACTAAAAACCCCTTGCATCAATGGGCTCTTGACAATGACATCTCCTCCATTCTAATCCATCAACCCAAGCTCTCAAGTGTAAAAGCTGAGGTTTTAAGTCAAGAGAAACCAGACATCTTGCTGGTGGCTGACTTTGGTTACCTAGTCCCAAAGTGGCTACTTGATCTGCCAAAAGTCGCACCAGTTAACGTCCATCCGTCTAGACTGCCTGAGTGGCGAAGCAGCAGTCCCGGTCAGTTTGTGATCTTAAGCGGGGCCAAAACCTCGGCGGTGAGCTTTATAGTCATGAACGAAAAGCTGGATCAAGGGCCGATTATTAAGAACTTTGAATTTCAAGTTGACCCAAGCTGGACTAGTCGTGACTACTACGAACATGCTTTTGACTTAGCCAGTGAAAAAGTGGGAGAGGTGTTTAATTCGATAAAAGATCTAGATGTAATCAGCCGAACAAATTTTAAAAATCCTCTGCTGAGGAGGTCTGCAAAAGATAGTGAGTCTGACATCTGGATGCGAAGCACTAATGAGAGTGTTGGGTTACAATCATTAGAACCCAACCGAGAATTTGCACAGCAGACAGGTGTCAGACTCACTAAACTCATACCTCAACCACTTAACTCCCCCACGCCTTTAGCCCGCAAACTAGACAAAGACGACGGTTTTATCTACTGGTCTGACATAAAAGCTTTAATGGCAGACGCCACCCACCAAACAGATAAGCTTCCCTATCTCTTTGTCAGTTTAATCGATTACTTTCCAAAAAAAATCGCCCTGGCTACCTATGTCGCTCGCGCTACGCGCGCTCTTTACCCCTGGCCCACACTCTGGACCAAAGTACCGACAAAAAAAGGCCTAAAGCGCATGAAGCTTTTTTCAGCAAAAATTAGAAACAACCAACTAGTCCTAGAAAAAGTTCAAATCGAAGGCCAGCAACCAGCTTTATTTAACCAAGTTAAAAACGTAATCCTAGATCTTTAAAAAAATTAAGCTGTCTCTGGTTTATAGTGAGTGGTAAGACCACGTTTTTTAAGCAACCTTAAAACCTTGGTGGGAACGCGAAACTTCTTGCGTTGACCATCAACTATTAACGTAACCGTGTGGAGGTTGTAACGAAACGGCCTTTTGCTTCTATTTTTGGCGTGCGAAACCTTGTGGCCGATATGAGCGGTACGTGGGTATCTGAGTTTAATCTTCATAGAGAGGTTATTCTAACATAAACAATCTAATTTTTAAATTCGAAATTTAGTTGAGATTCTGAATACTTCATGGCTTCGCCTTGAATTTTCAGAATGACAACATGCTTCCCATCCAGTATCCAGTGCCTAGTATCTAACATCTTCCATCTTCCATCTTCTATCTTAATCATATAAACTATACCTATGCTCTTTAGCCTCGCTTTTTCCAGCCCCATCCTGTTTGCCATCATCGCTGGAATCTTGGTCCTTTCTCTAAGTATTCATGAGTTCTTTCATGCTCTGGTAGCAGATAGGCTTGGAGACCCGACTCCACGTTCTCAAGGCCGAGTTACCCTAAACCCAAAAGCCCACCTTGATCCGCTTGGCACCTTAGCTCTATTCTTAGTTGGTTTTGGCTGGGGCAAACCGGTTGTTTTCGATCCATACAACCTTAAAAATCCCATTAAAGACACCGCTTTGATCGCTTTTGCTGGACCGGCTTCAAACTTGGCTATAGCCTTTGGCTTTGGTCTGCTTTATAAGCTTAATGTCTTTGGACTGCTTGACCCCCTCTTGGTTAAGTTTGTAGTTTATCAGGTGGTAGCTCTAAACGTGATGCTGGCTGTCTTTAACTTGGTGCCGGTCTTTCCCCTTGATGGAGAAAAGATCTTAAGAGCCTTTCTGCCTAAAGAGCTAGCCTACGAGTATGCCCAAGTCATGCGCCGTTACGGCATGTTTATCCTGCTTGCCTTGATTATTCCTGTCGGGGGAGCCTCCGCTATCTCTAAGCTAATTAGCCCGATCATTCAAGCCTTAACCACTTTACTACTTAACTAGCCAAAACCACCGCTTGACAGCCTTTTTCAAGCTGTGTTATTTTTAAAAGTGTCATACTTTGTCATACATTTATAACCTATAATCTATAAGGCGAGAAGGTTACCTATGCAGCTTAGACTTCCTCAAGCAAAAGACGTCTTAAAAAAAAGAGTTCTTTTAAGGACCGACTATAACGTGCCGATTAAAAAAATCGGTAATCATGTAGCGGTAGTAGATGACACCCGAATCAAGCGCAGTCTTAAAACCTTAAGATTCTTGATCGAACAAGAAAGCACCGTTATCATCGCCACCCACCTAGGCAGGCCAAATGGTAAGTTTGAGCCAGATCTCTCGACTAAGCCGATCGCTAAAAGCCTTGAGACCATTATTAACCAGCCGGTTATCTTCTGTGGTGAACTTGATCTTGATAAGGTTAAGAACTGCATAGAAAACGCGCCTAAAAAAAGCGTGATCATGCTCGAGAACTTAAGGTTTTTTTCTGAGGAAGAAGCAAACAAGGCTGAGTTTGCTAAGCAACTGGCGGCACTAGCCGACGTCTATGTGAACGAGGCCTTCTCCACCGCTCATCGCAAACACGCCTCGATTGTTAGCCTGCCCAATCACCTTCCCGCTTATGCCGGCTTTGGTTTTAACGAGGAGGTGAGTGAACTTTATAAGCTTATCTCTCAACCTAAACGACCGTTTGTAACCGTGGTCGGGGGCGCAAAGATCTCGGACAAGGTGGCGGCGGTTAAGCATTTAACTCAGATAGCCAACATTGTTCTGGTTGGCGGCGGGGTGGCTAATAACTTCTTGGCTGCTGAAGGCTATGACACTGCTAACTCTTATCTTCAAGAAAAAACAACTGTTAACGGAAAAAATGGCAACTACGTTCACTTTGCCAAAAATCTAATCTCAAAGACCAAGCGCGAGCGGTTTTTAAAAGACGGCTATATTCCCTTGCCCAAGATCATCTACCCTACCGACGTGATCGCAGCTGACGAGCTTAAGGCCAAAGAAGGGTATGTGGTTCAGCTTTATGGAGCCAACGGAAACAAAAGAGTAACAGACAAACTGATGTACCTGGATATTGGTCCAAAAACGATTAAGCTTTACAAAGAGATTATTCTTAGCGCCGGCACAGTTTTCTGGAACGGGCCGATGGGGGTGTTTGAGAACCAGGCTTTTGCTGACGGCACCCGCGAGATTGCTCAAGCCATAGCTAAAACACCTGCTTACACTGTGATCGGAGGAGGTGACACTTTAGCGGCAGTAGATGCTTTTGAACTTGAGGGACGATTTGACTATGTCTCGGCTGCTGGCGGGGCGGCACTGGAGTTTTTGGCAGGAAAGATGCTACCGGGAGTGAAACCGTTGTTAGTTAAAAGTTAAGAGTGAAAAGTGAATGGTAATTAATAACCAATGTACCAAATTAGACAATCCGCCAGCTGGCGGAACAAACAAGAGTCAATTATCAATCTGCCAAACAAAGCTAAATTAAATAACGAATCACGAATATTCAAATGACGAAATTGTTTCGAATTTCGAGTTTGGTAAATTAATTATTAACATAATCAACGAGCTTGATACTTGGATGCGAAGCACTAACGGAAGCGTCGGGGTTGCCGCAAGCG
>WFTH01000091.1 GCA_015485595.1 Candidatus Microgenomates bacterium | reverse complement strand
CTTTTAAGCCAGGGTAGCCAAGGTGGTCACGGCGCGTGTCTGAAAAACATGAGATGCAGGTTCGACTCCTGCCCCTGGCACAGAAAGGAATAATCTATTATGGCAAAGAAGAAAAAAGGTCCCAGACAGCTAGTTGGTCTTAAGTGTAGTGAGTGTGGCGCCTTTGGCTACATTACCGAGTACAACAAGAACAACGAACAGCTTAAAAAGCAAAAAGACGGTGAGGGTACTTTTCCAATCAAAAAGTACTGCAAGGTTTGCAAAAAACGTACTCTACACAAGATGGCCAAAAAGCTTAAGTAGTTTTTTGAGCTTTAGCTACCTGATGATAAGCCTTAAGGATGTTCTTGGCGCCGTTATAGAACTTTCCGTCTAACCGATGTGTGTTTAGCATGGCTTTTTCTACCCAACTTAAGGATTTTGGTCCACTGCTTTGAGTTAAGACCGTAAGTTGAGCCAGAATTTTGTCTATGCGAGCAGGGCGAGATACTCCTTTCTGTTCAAAAAACTCCCGAATGTTATGTTCCCACTCTCCCCACTCATCTAGGGTAAGCAGAAAACTGCCGCTGGCTACCGCATCATAAGCCATATCTCCAGAGGGCTTGGTAATGAACCCATCAGCCCAGGCGAACCCGTACTTGATTAAAAGTTCGTTGGCGTTGAATATCTGGGGGTGGTGGATCACCCTTAGTTTTGCTTGTCTGTTTGTAACTTTCCCCACCCCGAGTTGATAAGCCTTTGCTTTCTGCTTCACCGCTTGAGCAATGTCTGCGTGAGTACCAGCGTAAACTAAGAGCTTAATCTTTGGATTGGGCTTTTTTAGTTCAGGCAGTAGACCATCGAGCAAACTTAAGATTTCAAGCTTGTTCGTGCCTAGACCACCGGTGGTAATCGCCAACCTTAGCACTCCCGAACGCCAAGGTCGCTTGTTCCTACCTAAACGTATGATGCGTGGATCGATCGGTGGGCCGGTAACAAAAACATGATCTGGGTTAATTTCTTGCTCAATAAGCTTAGCTTGCTCCAAAAGATCAGTTTTAGTCTTTTCATCAAAGACAGCGTAGTAAAGTCTCTTGTTGCCTGCATGTTTAAGGTAGTCATAGCGGACATGAGGGTCGGTAATCACTTGAAGCACGGTCTTGCCATGGTCAAGTAAAAGATTGCCGGCAGCCACATGGAACGAAAGAACTGGCCGGTCTATTTCTTGAGTTAAGTAAAGTAGTGGAGGGGCCAGACTGTCGATTATAGGAAGATTCTTCCGCCCGAAACGATCAAATATATCTTTGAGTTTTTTCAGCCAACGATGTCTGGCTATAACCTTACCAACACTTTCTGTAAAGGTGATCGAGTGCCAGTCGTTTATAGAAACGAAGTTAGTTGGGTCAACCAGCCAAGCTTTTTGATGGTCAAACTGCCTTCTCCAAGCTGCTATGGCTACGCCTAAGGCCATAGAAAAGTGTGCTCGAGAAAAGACTACATCTTGACTAGTCTCGTTATTTTCCAGTCGATGCCAGTCTTTAAGGTCCTCGCGGTAGGTGCCAGAGATGGTGACGATCGGTACCTGAGTGGTTTCTAGATATCTTTTGTCTTCAAAATAGACCTTTTCTAGATCCGGATTTAAGGCAGGCATGGTTTTAGTTTAGCAGATTTAAAGTCAGCCTGTCCAAACTGATTAGCTATTATGGTTTGAGCTATTTAACCCAATACCATAGATTCTTAATCATTACGCTAATCGATACTCCATTAGTTGCTTATCAAACACATGAATGGTGTCGATAAAGTTAACTTGGTTGGTCATGTTATCAATCAGAAGCGTATGCGTGCGGGCGCCGTGGCCGAAAAATCTCACTCCCTCTAAAATGTCACCTTTAGTTACTCCAGTAGCGGCAAAGATGAGCTTTTTACCTGGGGCAAGCTCGTCTTGAGTGTAGACTTTATCTGGATCACCTCCCATCTTGATCAGCCTTTGCTTCTCCGCTTCGTTTTTTGGCCAGAAACGAGCTTGCATTTTACCCTTTAAGCATTTAATCGCGGCAGCAGTGATTACGCCCTCTGGAGCAGCGCCGATGCCCATAACCGCATGAATACCGGTGCCTCGCATAACCGCGGCAATACCGGGTAGGAGATCGCCATCAGGGATTAGTTTAACCCTAGCACCAGCAGCACGAATCTCTTTAATTAACTCCTCGTGCCGTGGCCTGTTAAGCACCACGATTACTAGATCACTTACTTGACGATCAAGTGCTTTAGCGAGGTTGACTAAGTTTTTTTCTGCGGGGTAATCAAGATCAACCACATCGGCCGCTTCTGGTCCAACGATCAACTTATTCATATACATGTCTGGGGCATGAAACAGACCACCGTGTTCGCTGGCTGCCAAAACAGAGATAGCCCTAGGACCTAAAGTGGCAGTGGCGTTCGTGTTCTCCAGTGGATCTACCGCTAGATCGATCTTTCTTTTTTTGCCTTTACCGATCACCTCGCCAATATAAAGCATCGGAGCCTCGTCACGTTCTCCTTCACCAATAACCACTCTCACTTCAGTATCTATCTCATCAAGCGACTGACGCAAGGCGTCGGTGGCGGCTTGGTCGGCTAGGTGTTTATCGCCAAAGCCAGCGCTTCTGGCGGCAGCGATGGCGCCTTTCATGGTGACTTGGGCGAGTTGTAGGGGCAAAGTGTGCATATTTTTCTTTCTCACTCGCTTGATACTTGTCTGCTCAGGCAAACTCTCGGTCGGGCCTGCCGCTTGCGGCAACCCCGACGCTTCCGTTAGTGCTTCGCATCCAAGTATCAAGCTCGTTGATTATGTTAATAATTAATTTACCAAACTCGAAATTCGAAACAATTTCGTCATTTGAATATTCGTGATTCGTTATTTAATTTAGCTTTGT
>WFTH01000090.1 GCA_015485595.1 Candidatus Microgenomates bacterium | reverse complement strand
GCCGAACAGTTTACTAACGTACCGGGCGTCTATGTGCCTATCAGCGAAACTATCCGTGGTTTTAAGGAGATTATCGAAGGCAAGTATGACGACCTACCTGAACAGGCTTTCTATATGGTGGGTACCATAGACGATGTAATAAAAAAGGCTAAAGAACTTAAGTAGCTCATGCCAAAACTTAAACTAGTTGTGGTCTCACAAGAAAAAAAACTGCTTGAGACAGAAGTAGACGAGTTAACCGCTCCTGCTTCTGAAGGTGAGATCACCATCTTACCAGATCATATTCCGCTTTTTACCAAACTTAATCCTGGGGAACTGCGCTATCGCTTGGGTAAAAAGGAGTACTCTGTGGTTGTCTCTTATGGTTTCTTAAACCTAAACGATGAGGGCAAGATCACCGTGATCGTGGATAGTGCCTTTGACGCTCGCGACCTAAGTCTCAAAAAGGCTCAAGCAGCCATAAAAGCAGCCAAAGAAAATTTAAAACAAGCCCAGTCTACAAAAAACAGACAAGAGCTAATCAAAGCCGAAGCAGCTTTAAGATTTGCGCTTCTGCAAGAAAAGATTGCTAAAGAAGCCAAGAGAGCTTAAAGTTAGCTTTGCTAATAAAAAATTTTGTAGTATACTTAAGGCCTTGTTATGCCTAAAAAAACAAATAACGTCAAACAAGTCACCGAAGATAAGATCGAGCTAACTCCGGCAGGCTTAAAGGAGCTTGAGGAAGAGTTAAGAGAGCTAGAGGAGGAAAAGTTGCCTCAGGTTCTAAGGCGAATCGCGGTTGCTCGAGAGATGGGCGATCTTTCGGAAAACTCCGAGTATCATAGCGCTAGGGATGAAAAAACTCTAATCGAAACTAGAATCTCTCAAATTAAAGACGTCTTAAGCCGAGCCAAAGTGGTTCATAAATCCCGCTCAGACAAGACCGTCGGTATGGGAAACGTAGTAAAGGTAAAAAGAAAAAGTGACGGTAAGGTCTTTACCTTTACTATTGCCGGTGAGTTTGAAGCTGATCCTAAAAACGGTAAGATCTCGATAGCCTCTCCTGTAGGAAAAGCTTTGTTGGGTAAATCTAAAGGCGAGTCAGTTAAAGTAGAGATACCCGCGGGGGTGGTTGAGTATAAAATCTTAAGTATCAAATAAACTTTAAAAAAAATAAAAAAACACCCCCGCCAACAAGCGGGGTTTTTTAGTTTATAATACAAGATAATAAAAGAAAGGAGGCTGTAATGTCACGAATAGATGAAGTCTTAGAACTAAAGAAGCAGAAGAGGGCAAAGCTAGAAGAAATGGGCGTCGCTGTGCACCCTTACTCATACGAAAAAAAACATTCTATTGAGTTTGTCCTTAATCATCTAGATAAAACAGTGAAAACCGCTGGACGAGTTACAGCTTATCGTACTCATGGAAAAGTTATCTTTTTAGATATCAAAGATCCTACCGGCCAAATTCAAGTCATGGCACGAAAAAATGCTGTCGGTGGTAAACAATTTAAGATTCTAAAGCTAACTGACCCAGGAGACTTTATCGGTGTGACAGGAAAGGTAGGTAAAACTAAAACAGGTGAGACCACCATTATAGCGGATGAAGTTACTTTTTTAGGTAAAGCACTAAGACCGCTCCCTTCTTCTTGGAACGTAGCTAAAAATAAAGAAGTGAGATTTAGAAAACGTTACGTGGATATGCTTGTAAATGATCAGGTTTTTCAACTTTTGCAAGCACGCTGGACGATCTTAAAAGAAATTCGTCGTTTTCTCCAAGACAAAGAGGGGTTTACTGAAGTAGAGACTCCCATCTTGCAACCACTGTATGGTGGAACAAATGCAAAACCATTTACCACTCACATGAATGCTTTAGATAACGACTTCTATCTCCGCATTGCTCCAGAGTTGTATTTAAAAAGATTAATTGTTGGCGGACATGAGCGTATCTTTGAAATAGCCCGCAACTTTAGAAACGAGGGTATTGATCAAACCCATCAGCCAGAATTCACCATGATTGAATGGTACGAAGCTTATGCTGATTATAAAAGAATGATGAGTGTGACAGAAAAACTTATTAAGCACTTAATGATAAAACTATATGGGCATACAACTCTAGAAATAGATAGACATAAAATTGATGTGGGTAAAAAATGGCAACAGCTAACTATGGTAGAAGCTGTTAAAAAGTATCTTGATCTTAATTTTAATCAAGCTGATGATCAAACCTTAAAACAGTTGCTAGGTGAGAATCAAATCGAGCTGACAGGCCAATTTACTAGAGGTAAGGCGTTGTTTGCCTTATTTGATAAACTAGTCACTCCAAAACTAATTGGCCCAATCTGGATTATTGACTATCCTAGAGATGTAAGTCCACTTGCTAAAAAACACCGCCAAACAGATTGGTTAGCAGAAAGATTTGAAGGTTACATTGGAGGTAAAGAGATTGCTGATGGTTGGAGTGAGGTGGTTGATCCCATTGATCAAAGGCGTTTATTTGAAGTTGAGCAAAAAAGAATGAAAGCAGGTGATGACGAAGCTCATCCAATGGATGAGGATTTCATCGAGGCTATGGAATACGGCATGCCTCCTCTTGGAGGTATCGGCATTGGAATTGACCGTTTAGTTATGTTTTTAACTAATACTTGGAGCATTAAAGAAGTGATTGCTTTTCCAACTTTAAGACCACTTGTTAAAAACAAAGCTACTACTAATAGCAAAACTTCTAAAAAAACACCAGAAAGTAAAAAGGCTAGCATCAACAACATCAGCCTCCCACCTAGAGAAAAAGCTAAAGAACTACTGAATGAGTATGTTAAAAACCCAGCTTTAAAACACCATATGCAGATGGTAGCCAAAGCGATGCAGGCTTACGCTCAAAAGTTGGGTGAAGATGAAGAACTTTGGTATCAGGCCGGACTCTTGCATGACCTGGACTGGGAAGCCTATCCAGATGAACACCCAAACAAAGCGGTCAACGAGATTTTAAAAGATTACCCTAATGAACTTAAGGCAGCCATCTTAACCCATGCGCCAGGCAGAACCGGCAAGGAACCTGAAACTTTAATCGAAAGGTATCTTTTTGCTTGTGACGAGTTAAGCGGGTTTCTACATGCTTATGCTTTGATGAGGCCAAATGGATTTGAAGGTATGAAGGCATCCAAGGTAAAAAAGAAACTCAAGGACAAAGCCTTTGCCGCCAATGTGAGTCGTGATGATATAAACAAAGGCTTTGAGTTGATTGAGGTAGAGCCAACAGAACATATTCAGTTTTTAATAGAAACGTTTAAGAAACACGGATACTAGATACTAGATACTAGATACTAGATACTAGATACTGGATACTGGATATTGGACTATTTTATATTAAAAACATCAAAGCTTTTTAAGCCTTAGTTGGAGACACTTATTAAAATAAGTCATGAAAGTTATGAGTGTCGACAACTAATGAGTGAGCAGGCAAAAATAATAAGTAAGCAACTAGCATAGGCGAACGTGCTTAAAAAGATTTGAGGTTTTTAAAATGAACTGAAAGGAGACCATTATGCTAGATATAAACTACATTCGCGAAAATGCTGACAAAGTTAAAAAGGCCTGCCGGGACAAACAGCTAGACGAAATAGTAGTGGATAAGTTACTTGAGGTCGACGAGACAAGGCGCAAACTTAAAAAACAAGTGGACGAGATTAGAACCCAGATTAACCAACATACTAAGGAGGTTAAAGCCAAGGTAGCTCAAGGAAAAAAACCGACTGAGGACGATAAGCAAAGGGGTAAAGAGCTAAAAGCCAAGCTAAAAGAAGTAGAACCTAAACTAAAAGAGATAGAAAAAAAGTGGCAGGAGCTCATGTACTTAATTCCCAATGTCCCAGCTGAAGATGTGCCCATCGGCCCGGATGAGAGTGGCAACGTGGTTATTCGTCAAGTAGGCAAACCCAAAAAGTTTGACTTTAAACCTAAACCTCACGAAGAGATCATGGAAAAACTAGGGTGGCTAGACACCAAACGAGCGGTTCGCTTAGGTGGGTTTCGCGCTTACTTTTTAAAAGGAGAGGGACTTTTGCTGGAGCAGGCTATCTTGCGTTACGCCCTAAAACTCCTAACCAATGAAGGTTTTTTGCCTATGGAAGTGCCGGTAATGGTAAACGAAGAGGCCATGTGGGGCACCGGTTACTTTCCTTGGGGAGCTGAAGATCACTACAAAACTCAAGATAATCAGTATCTAACCGGTACCGCCGAGGTAGCCTTAACTGCCTACTACAAAAGTGAGACCTTAAAAGAAGCTGACTTGCCGATCAAGAT
>WFTH01000089.1 GCA_015485595.1 Candidatus Microgenomates bacterium | reverse complement strand
GGGATAACAGAGTCATCGCGCCTAAGCGTCCCTAGCGTCGGCGCGGTTTGCTACCTCGATGTCGGCTCATCGCATCCTGGGGCTGAAGAAGGTCCCAAGGGTTAGTCTGTTCGCCTATTAAAGCGGTACGCGAGCTGGGTTCAGACCGTCGTGAGACAGGTCGGCCTCTATCCGCCGTCAGCGTTGGATGTCTGAGGGAGTTTGCCCGTAGTACGAGAGGACCCGGGTGAGGGAGTCCCTAGTGTTACTGTTGTGGCTGTCAAGTGCAGCGCAGTGTAGCTACACTCCTTGTGGATAACCGCTGAAAGCATCTAAGCGGGAAGCCCTACCCAAGATGAGACATCCCCATTAGACCCGTGGGAGACTACCACGTTGATAGGCCACCGGTGTAAGCCTGGCAACAGGTTGAGCCTAGTGGTACTAAGTGTCGATCGAGTATAGTTTAAGTAACTTCTGCTACATAAAACTCTGACTTTATCAGCTGTCTCACTTGTTAAGGAGCGAAAGAAAATAGTTAAAAGTGAAAAGTTAAAAATTAAAGAAAAAAAGACCCTTAAGTTCTGGTCTTTAGAGCGAGGCGGAACCAACTCTTTTCCATCCCGAACAGAGTCTTGAAACGCCTCAGCGCCGACAATACTGCATGGGCAACCGTGTGGGACGATAGGTCAAGGCCAGAACTTAGGGGTTTTTTGCTTTTGAAAAGGTTTTCTTAAGAATTTGAGGCTTTATCAAGCTCTAGGGCGATCCAGAAGCTCCAAGAGCCAACCAAGACAAAAAACAGACCTCCGATTAAAGTGATAATGGTGGTATTTAACACTCCGGCTTTTGGCAAGGAACTGGGCGAGGCTTGTTTAACTCTCTTAGTAGGTGATGGTACGGTAGTGACAGATGAGCTTGAACTTTCTGTCTCGCTTGAGTAAGGATAGTCAGTGCCAAAAGTAGCTACTTGGGTGGGAGTTGGCGTGTTAGTTGGATAGAGTGAGTTTGCTTGAGCAATCTGATCGGTAGTTTGATTTGGATCGGCCACCACAAACGTCTCTACCCGAGTTACTTCCTCTCCTGTTTCTGGGTCGATGTAGGTGTACTCGATCGTATGCTCTCCAGGTTCTAACTCAGCTGATAGGGCCGCAATATCCACCGTAAACTGGCCGTTTTCGTCAGCTACAACTTCTGTTTCTATCTGGTTATCGGAGTGGATCGAGATCTTAACCTTAACTTTTGGTCTAGCCTTACCTTTAATTTCTGGTTGGGTAGTTTGAACTACCTTCTCTCCGTCAGCTTCAAGGTCGAGTGTTTTCTTGGCCGAGGGTGTGGCTGATTTTGATGCTTCGTCGTTAGTATTGTCAATTAACGAGCCAAGATCACTGCTACCTTTAGCCGAGGGTGTGGCACTTGGGGTTAGACTAATGCTTGGAACCATGGTTGGTTTTGACGTGGGACTAGCACTAGGAGAAGGAGTAGTTTTTGCTTGAGTATCACTTTCCCCCAAAGTAATGGTTGCACCAGACTCAAACTCCCCAACGGTAGTGTTGATGGTGGTAAGATCTGGATTCTCTGGACTTAGGGCCATTAAGACCAACACGTCGTCATCACTAATCTTGGCATATCCAGATCCATCTACCGTTCTTGCTCTAGAAAGCGGCACTGCCCATGAGCCTGATTTCTTTACTAGCGAGGATAGAAGTCCGGCACCCTCAACCTTAACATAGACCACCGCTTCTTGAGGTGGAGTGCCTGATTTGGTTACTACGCTACCATAGATGGTTCTAGCTGCTGGTGGAGTGCTAGCTTTTTTAGCGGTTGTAACCTTAAATGGTTGGCCGTTGTTATCGAAGCTGGCACGACTTGCTGTTCCGATAGTAAAGTAGTAGGTGGTGTTTGGTTTTAAACCGCCAACAGTGATGTAGTGAACTTGGTAGTTGCTAACGGTGCCTTTAAGTTGATCTCGTTCATCACCAGCTTGGTTGCTAAGCTTTTTTGGTTCTTCGCCATACTTTATAAAACCAGGTGTTTTTTCGGTGGTGATAAAAGAGACGGTGAAGCCTTTATCACTTACGTTGCTAATCTGCACCTCTTTCGGTGTGGTTTCCGGAGTGGCTCTAGGAGCAAAAACACCGGTACCCTGACTAAAAAACACTAACCCGATTACTAAGCTAACCACCAAAAACAACCCTCCAAAAATCATAGGTAGTTGTTTTTTACTTAAAAGAGTTTTAGTCGAAGTAAAAAATCGACTCTTAGTGCTAGTCGGCTGATTAGTTTGAATGTTTAGCATACTTGCTATCTAATACACACTCTAGATGATTTTAGTCTAAAAAACAATGCGAATAAAAGACGAAACTTTTCTGTTTAAGGTTGAGTTAGACCACTTTGACTGGCTAGCTTAAGATAAGCATCTATTGGCACCACTTTTTCTCTTTTAAGATCCCCATCAAAGATGATTTTATAGATGGGAAACAGCTTGAGCTCTTCTTCTGAGTAGCTGTTTTTTTCCGAAATAACTTCAAAAACATCTTGGTTGATAACGGGAGCAAACATCTTGCTTAAGTTAATGATCTTAGGATCAACTTGCTCTCTAACATTTGACAGAGTAATACTAAACATTACCCAGACGATCGAGATCATCACCAAAAAAACAAACATAGCCAGGTAGATCCTGTTTTTCTGGAGTTTTTTTAACTGGTCTAGAGTAGAGTTGCCTATCATAAGTTAGTTTTTTTTGTAGTAAGGTAAGGATAAAGAGATGCTTGCCACCAGATGTTCCCTGCCATTAACCTTCTTCTTTGAGAAAGAAACCGAGTTTATCAAGAAACTGGCCCGACTTCTTTCGAGCATGCCGATAAAGTTCTTAATATCATT
>WFTH01000088.1 GCA_015485595.1 Candidatus Microgenomates bacterium | reverse complement strand
TATAAATATAGCTATATATAAAAAACTAGTTATAGATGGTGTTAAAAATTAAAAACCCGAAATAAGTACTCTTAATCAAAAAAACCAGGCTTAAAACAAATAAATAAGAAGCTAAGAAAACCCAAACAAAAATACTACCTCAAGAACTAAGTCTCTCGACTGCAATCTGGAGTTTCAGAACCAACTCTTCGGGACTAGGTAAATCTGACAAATAAAATCGAGTTAAACCAAGATCAAACTGCAAACAAAACAAAGTCTTTTCCAGCAGGTTTAAAACACGACCTCTTTCTTTTACTATCAATCTTTTTTTTGGTCTAACGGCACTTAGCAGTCTGTCCACATCCCTGCTAATACTTGAGTAATGCTGAAACAGCTCTTCCAACCTATAGTAATCAAAGACTATGGGTTTTAAATCGCCCTCTATTACTTTGTTTAAGTTAAAGACCAAGACGGATCGAGGGTAAAGCTTAAGAAACAGCTCGGGTAATTCCGATAAAAAACCACTTGGCCAAAGATAGACTCCTCGAGTAAGTGGCATAGCTCGTTGTTTAAGAAGCAAACCTCTCAGGTAACGAAATTGTTTATCGCTTGCGGGAGGGGTTAAAAACACCACCTGATCCCACTCTCCAGTCCATTCATCCCAAAACGAGCTCAAAGCCGGAAATTTAGCTTCTAGAGCCTGCTGACCTAAGCGGGTAAGACTCAACCAGCCATAACTATAACCTCCAAACAAACTTAACCAACCTCGCCTCACCAACAGATAGACTAGCGACCGCCTGCTATCTAGACTCAATTCTGGAAACAACCATTCAAGTTCGGTCAGCTTTAACCTGGAAGATTGGTGAAGATCTCGGTTATAAAGCAAAAGCAGTAGTTTTTGAGTTGTAAAACGCATATGACACCGTCATACAAGCTATTTTCGCATTTTTTACTTAATTATTATAGGTAATTAACCCTATTTTTAAAAAGTTATCCACAATTATTTTACCGAACAACAACTTTGCCACCAAGCCAGCCTCGTTCTAGATTGTCAAGGCATGTTTGTACTTTTAAGTTTAGATTGATAGATCAATATCTTATACCTTTCATTTTCCATCTTTCATCTTTTATCTTTTATCTATTTTAGTAAATGCTTCACTTACTACACAATTATTAAACATAATCACATGTTGAAAGTAAAGGGGTAAAAACTCACAAAAAATGCTCCCAATTAACAAAAACACAAACTTTAACCAAACAGATGACTAAGTTTGATATGGATGAAAATCATGAAAATCTAACTATTTATTCCCGAAAAGACTACTTTTCTACAAAGTTTGAAAAAGCCTGGTTTTCCTCTGGAAAAAGCTTACTTGACAAGTCTACCTCTGGTTCACTAGACTAGTTTATGTCTAACTTGAGCGTCTAATGAATCTGGGAGAGAGAAGTTAAAAGTTGGGAGTTAAAAGTTGGGAGAATAACAGATAATTTTTAGGTTATTCACTAATTCTTTGAACCCAAACTTAAACTCCAAACTCCGAACTAAAAACTCCAAACCAATATGCCTGCGACTAACCTCTACCTCACCAGCCTAATACACGTTTTTACCACCTACGTAAACGGCCTGCCTATAACCGAAGGGGTGAAAGAGGAGGCTTTACTGGCTTTTGTAGACTTTTTAGATAAAAAAAGAGATCTTAGTCAGTGGTCCTTGACCGAGATCGATCGTTTTTTTGCCAAACACTCAAGAGACTACTCTCATCCAAAAGAACTAAGACAGGTTTTGACCCAGTTTGTTAAGCGCTATCCGCCCTACCAGGCTAACATATTTCTAAACGAGTACCTTTTAGCACTCTCAAAAGAAAACTGCTCATATGCCACCTTGAAAAACTATCGCTCTGACATCGGCCAATTTATTAACTTTGCTAAGGCGAACAAGCTTAAAAAGCTCATTACAAAACCCAAACTAACCCACTTCTTGAGGTATCAAGCTCAAAAGGGTCTAAAACCAACCTCAATCAAGCGCAAACTGGTAAGCATTGCTCAGTTCGCGCTCTGGGCAAAGAGACTAGGTCTAATTGATGATGAACTCAAGTGGTTGGAAAAGTTAAAAGTTTGGAGTCAGGAGTTGGGAGAGTGGTATAATAACCAAATAAATGACGAAAAAAACCTACAATTACGAAGATCTTTTAGTCTGGAAAAAGGGAGTTCGGCTAACATTAAACATCTACCAACTGACCAAAAAGTTTCCAAAGGAAGAAATATATGGTTTAACAAGTCAGCTAAGGAGAGCAGTCACATCAATTCCTCTAAATATAGCCGAAGGTCAAGGCAGAGCTGGCAAGAAAGAGTTTCGTCAATTTTTACTTATCTCCAGAGGCTCGGCTTACGAGGTAAACACCATTCTCTTAATAGCTTACAAACTCAGATACCTAGACAAAACAACTTATATAAATCTAAGAAAAGAAATAATAGAGCTAACCAAGATGATCTCAGGCCTGCTGCGGTCGCTCAAGTAACTCCCAACCTGTCCGCCAAGACTGCGCAGCTGTCGGCGGACTCCCAACTCCCAACTCCAAACTCCAAACTCCCTTTCCTCCCTACCCGCCTAATTGCCACCAATAACTTAAACACTCCCACTGCTCAAGCTCATCAAGACTTCCGCGCCCGCTTAGATGCCAAACTAAGCAATCTAAACCAACGGGTTCGCCTGGCCGCTAGAAAACAGGTCCTACCCTATCTTAACCTGGCTTTAATCATACTTTTTATCTTGGGTGTGGCTGTTTTTGGCTATCGTCAGTTTCAAACCCAGACAGAAAAACCCTTAGCTTACCCAAATACTCTGACCCGCCCCTCTAGATCACTCTCGTTCCAAGGTCGTCTAACCGACACGGCTCAAAACCCAATTACCGGCACCGCTACTATGAGGTTTAAACTCTATGACTCAAACACCGGCGGCAACCTCCTTTGGGACTCTGGCTCCTGTACTGTTGATCCAGATCAAGACGGCATCTTCACCGTTAACCTGGGGAGTGATTGTGGTAGCGAGATCGGTCCAGAGGTCTTTAGCGAAAACAGTAATGTTTGGCTTGAAGTTGAAACTGAAGGAGAAACGCTCTCCCCTAGGCAACCGATTAAAACCGTAGCCTATGCCCTAAATGCTGAAACCTTGCAGGGCTACCCAGCTAGCGCTAGTGCGGTGGAAAACACGGTTATCATTATGGATAACAACGGCCAGATTGTCTTAGGCAACGCCAATCCAAAACTAAAAGCCACTGGCCAAAGTTTTGCCATCGAGGCTCAGTCAACCACCATCCAGACCACCACCGGCTCAAACGGCGATATCAACTTAGATCCAGATGGCACCGGTAGAGTAAATATCTTGTCCAACTTAGCTCTTGACGGCTTCTTGGCGGCGCCAGGTGCGACTTTATCTGCCAACTACGCCGGCGGAACAGCTTTAGTCCTCAAGGGTGGCCCCTCTGGTACGGCTGATATTCTAAAGTGGCAAGACAGTACCGGCACCACTTTAGGGATAATCGATGCGACCGGCAATGTCGGCATTGGCACCACCACTCCATCTCAAAAACTTCATGTAGCAGGCAACATGTACTTAACAGGAGCTTTCTATGATACTAGTAACTCTGCTGGATCTAGTGGGTATGTCTTAACTAGTACTGGCACCGGTACTAGTTGGC
>WFTH01000087.1 GCA_015485595.1 Candidatus Microgenomates bacterium | reverse complement strand
CAAGCAAGCAAAGCTAAAATGCCAAGAATAAATCCGACTAAAACAAACGGTTTTTTGGATCGATCATCCATCGAGTGCCAGTGGTAACTTAACCAGCCAAAAAAACCTCTTTTTGGTTTTTTACTCAAGGTCTTATCTTCTTTCAACATATCTTCCTCCATCTGACTCGTTAAACTGTCAGCTCCCACCGACTTGACTGTCGGCGTTGAGTCTGGCTGGGCTGAAGAAACCGCTATCTGCGGCCTGCTTACATCTGGTGACTCTAGCTTAGTTTTATTAGTAGAGTCCGTAATCGTCTCAACCTCACTCTTTAGCTTATCCTCTTTTTCTTTTTCCTCTTCCTCGACCTCTTTGGCTAACTTTATCTCTTTGTTTGGTTCTTTTTCTTTTTTTTCTACTTCCTCCACTTCCGTTTCTACTTTAGTCGATACGGCTTGAGACGAAGCCGACTGCGAGTTAAAACTAACTACCGGAGCAGACTCCGACTCGGTCTTAACTTGACTCACTTGACCTAGATCCTTGGTAATAAAGTGCTTCTGAATCACCACGCCCACCTTGTGAGTAATCTGGTCTAACAAGGCCCCTTCCGGCAAGGTCTCAACTTGCGGCAGCTGCAAAAACAACCCGTGAGCCTTCCAGTCCACCTCCATCAACAACTGACTTAACCGTTCAAGCTCCAAAGGAGAAAGATCCAGAGACAGCAGGATAAACTTGTGTGGCAGGTGCTTTGGTTCCTGACCACAAGAGTGAGCTAGACGAGCTACTGCCTCGATCATGTCTGAGCGAAAGTCGTCCGACCGCCCCACGATCTCATGACAGATCTGTTTTCCAGCTCGAAAGACGTTTACGTCTACATCTGTCTTTGAAACTAGTCCCACCAACGCCGAAAAGTCTGGATTTTGAGCAGTTAGCAGCTCAGCCACAGCCTCTTCTAGAGTAATAAAGCCCAGATCCTTTAATGACAGCTCCTTTAGGATCTTATCTACATCTTTTTGCCTGTCGGCGTAGATGTCGCTACCATCATGCCAGTGATGATCAAAGACAAAGACCGCCTCATCCACCTCTTCCGACTCCGGACCAAGCTCTTGTAGGCTCTCGTCCACCCGGTCGATTAAGTTTTTCGAGTCAAAATCAAAGGGTTTGGTAGCAACCAAGGTCTTGATACCCTCTGCATCCACCGCCAGTAAAAACGAGGTGACGGTTTTTTCGGTTAAGATGATACCAATCACCTTCTTTGGGAGGTCTTTCATATGCTTCCATTAAAGCAAAATTTTGGACGGTTTTAAAGGGGGAAGAGAGAAAGACTAAAGAGTTACAGTCTATCTAGATATTCAATCAACTTATTTGCCAACTCTCTTTTTTCAACCATAAACTCAGCATACTTCGAACTATCTGGATGTTTTAATCCTACAGTAAAAACTCTGTCTGCAGTTTTTTTCTTTTTGTTTTTTGTGAGTTTCAAAAATTCTGGAGCAGGAATACAAAAAGCTTGATCAAACAAATCTCCTTCAGATAAATCAAAATAAATAAAAACCAAAAACATCCTGGCTTTATTAACCACGTTCTTTTCTTTTACCGTAGCTACAAATCCACGATCCTTATAACCGTAAGTGGTCTTAACTTGAATATAGGCAACTTCAAGTTTGCCCCTGCGTTTCACAATCAAGTCTATACCTTCATCATCACTAATCGGTTTATAACAAGTTAAACCTTCATGGCCATAAAGTGTTATAAGCTCAGCTACGCGAGCTTCTCCAATATCTCCTTTTTGTTTTGAGTTGAGCTGGGGGTTAACACTCCCTTTTGCTCTGCCTTTATTAAAGATAGACTTTGCTGGGTTTTTTAAACCATAGAACCCTGGTTCAGCACGGTAAAAATCTGAGTTCTCATTTTTGATGTCCATAGAAAGTATAGCATTCATTGTTGCCCATGGGGTTTTACCATAAGATTTAATCAGATCCAGCTTAACAGCTTTACGAGTAATTTCTCTATAGTGCAATGGTTTTCCAGCTTTAGTTAGTATTTGCTTGGCAGCTTGCTTAAATGAAGACATAAGGCAATTAGAAATTTTAAATTAAACCATAATCCACTCTTGAGCTAAAAGCTCTGCTTGTTTTAAGATATTTTCTGTTGCTAGTTTTTGTTTATCTGGTGGATAACCATATTGCCGCAACAGTCTTTTCACAATAACACGGAGTTTAGCTCTAACATTTTCTTTAATTGTCCAGTCAATTGTAGTGTTAGCTTTAACTTTTTGCACTAACAGTTGCGCAAGCTCCCTTAAAGTATCATCTCCTAATACTTGACGAGCGCTCTCATTTACGGCGAGTGCATCATAAAAAGCAATCTCGTCTTCACTTAAACCTAGATCTTTACCTCTATTTTCAAGCTGGCGCATCTCTTTGGCCATCTGGATTAACTCCTGAATTACCTCTGCGGCTGTAAGAACATTACTATGATACTTGTTTAGGGTTGCTTTGAGCATCTCAGACAGTTTCTTTCCTTGAACCATGTTTCTGCGACTAATCGCGCGAATCTCATCATTTAGTAGTTTACGCAGTAGTTCTAAGGCTACATTTTTCTGCTTCATGCCTTTTACTTCTGCTAAAAACTCATCAGACAATATAGATATGTCTGGTTTTTTAAGACCAGCCACAGAAAAAACATCAATCACTCCTTCTGAAACCACCGCTTGATCAACGATCTGCTTAATAGCAGACTCAATCTCATAGTCACTTTTGCTTCCGTCAGTTGGTTCAAGCTTGATCAAACGAGCTTTAACTGCTTGGAAAAAGCCTATCTCAGCATTAAGACGCATAGCTTCAGGGCTTGGAGTAGCTAGGGCGAAGGCTTTAGAAAGAGCAGTAACTTGTTTAACAAAGCGATTTTTGCCATCTTCTAAACCCAGAATATGATCTTGAGCCTCCAGGATTATAGTCATCTTGTCGCGTGTATTGGCTGAAAAATAACGCTCATAGTCAAAACCGGCAAACATTTGAGTAACTATCTCATGCTTTTCTAGCATAAGAGTAATCGCTTCTTTTCTGTCGAGAATGGGCTTACCTTTGCCGCCGCTTTCGGTGTAGACAGTCAAAGCTTGCTTGAGATCAGAGGCAATGCCAATGTAATCAACAATCAAACCGCCCGGCTTGTCTTTGTAAACACGATTAACGCGGGCTATCGCTTGCATAAGAGTGTGGCCACGCATGGGTTTATCTATGTACATGGTATGGAGAATAGGAGCGTCAAAACCAGTCAGCCACATATCACGAACAATCACTAGTTTAAGAGAATCATGCGGGTCTTTAAGACGATCGGCTAGCTTGCGCCGATCCTCTTTGGTGGTGTGGTGCATCTGCCAATCAGCTGGATCACTGGAGCTGGAAGTCATAACTACTTTGATAACTCCTTTATGTTTATTTTCCGAGTGCCACTCGGGTCGCAGTTTGATGATCTCGTTATAAAGATCAACCGCAATGCGACGACTCATAGTCACAATCATGCCCTTACCTTCAAAGACTTGTTGACGGGCCTCAAAATGCCTAACGATGTCTTGAGCAACAGTGGCCAGGCGATCATGATCACCCACAATAGCTTCTAGGCGAGACCATTTACTCTTAGCTCTCTCGGTTGCCACTGATTCCTCTTGCTCGGTTAAGGCTAAAACTTCGTCATCCAGTTTTTCTTTTTCTTCCTCTTTTAGGTGAAGTTTAACTAAGCGAGATTCGTAATAGATAGGCACTGTGGCTCCATCTTCAACTGCCTGCTCAATATCGTAAATATCAATGTAGTGACCAAAGACAGCTGGTGTGGAGGCGTCTTCTTTTTCGATAGGAGTGCCGGTAAAACCAATAAAGGAAGCATTAGGAAGTGCATCGCGTAAGTATTTGGCAAAACCATATCTAGTAAAAGCTTGGCCATTTTTGATATGGATTTTGGCACCAAAGCCGTATTGGCTGCGATGGGCTTCGTCGGCAATGACGACAATATTGTCTCTTTTAGAAAGTAAATCGAAATTTTCATGATTGTCTTCAGGGAAGAATTTTTGAATGGTGGTAAAGATAATACCGCCACCAGCGGTTTTGAGCAGTCTCTTTAGATCACTTCTGCTTTGAGCTTGAACAGGTTCCTGTCTAAGAAGTTGTTGACTGCTAGCAAAAGTGTCAAATAGTTGGTCGTCTAAGTCATTTCTATCCGTAATAACTACGATGGTAGGGTTTTTCATGGCCGGTTCAACGATGAGTTTGCCGGTATAAAAAACCATAGATAAAGACTTGCCGCTTCCTTGGGTGTGCCAAATAACGCCTGCTTTATGATCGCCAGGTTTTTGCTGGTCAACAGATGGCAAGCCGTAAAGAGAGGGATGTTCGGTGGCTTGAGTGTTATGTCCTATGGCTCTGAGAGTTGAGTCTACGGCTTTGTTAACAGCGTGATACTGATGATAAGCGGCGATCTTTTTTACAGTCTCCACAGTTGTTAAGCCGGTTTTTTCATCTTCGTGTTTGGTCTTGGTAAAAACAGTAAAATGACGCACTAAATCCAGGAAAACATCAGGGCGGAGCATGCCTTTAATGAGAGTTTCTATTTGGGGAGTGGTAGCAGAGTCTTCTTTAACACCATCAACTGTTTTCCAGGCCATAAACCACTCCCAACCGGCAGTGAGCGAACCAGCTTTGGCATCTAATCCATCAGAGGCAACCAAGATGCCGTTGTAGTTAAAAAGAACAGGAATAGCAGTTTTGTAGTTATTAAGTTGAGTAAAAGCCTTATACACAGTGGCTTTTTCATCCGTAGGATTTTTAAGCTCAATGACCACTAAAGGCAGACCATTAACAAACAAAACTACATCTGGGCGTTTGTTGCGGTTGTTTTCAATGACGGTGTACTGGTTGGCCACAACAAGATTGTTGGCGTATGGGTTTTGAAAATCAATTAATCGCACTCGATCACCAACAATGTTGCCATTATGACGGTACTCCACGCTAACCCCATCAGTGAGCATGTTATAAA
>WFTH01000086.1 GCA_015485595.1 Candidatus Microgenomates bacterium | reverse complement strand
GTAAGATCTCTCACTACGAAAACGTCACTTGGGAGTAAACAAGGAACCAAAGTGCTTGCCTTTTAGTAGTTTTTTTTGGTAAAATACAGGCTCACTTAACAAAAGGTAAAAAAATGGCCCCGTGGTGTAGTGGTTAACATGCCTCCCTGTCACGGAGGAGATCGTCGGTTCGAATCCGATCGGGGTCGCACCTTAACTTAAGCCTCCTTAAAATATCTGGAGGTTTTTTAAAAACAGACGGCCCCGTCGTCTAGTGGTTAGGACTCAGGGTTTTCATCCCTGCAACAGGGGTTCGATTCCCCTCGGGGTCACAGGTTAAACACAAACACGAGGCTAGAAGCCATTTTTAGCAACAGGGGTTCTCGCCCTCAGGGCGATCTCCCGAAGGGAGGGATTCCCCTCTGGGTCACAAATAAATAAACTAAAAACCCCACCGGTTGGTGGGGTTTTTGATTTCTTAAAAAGAAAACTTTAGTAGTCGCGCCTGCGATTGCTGTACTCACGTCGTTCGCGCCTAACCGGCGGACGAGCTACGTTTACCACCAGGGCACGACCGTCCACCTCTTTGCCGTTTAGCTCCTGTGCAGCTTTGGCTGCATCAGTTTCATTCACAAAGGTAACAAATCCAAAACCCTTGGACCTGCCTGAAACGCGATCGGTGATGATAATAAAATCACCCAGCTCACCATACTGGGAAAATAGCGACTCTAAGTCAGACAGACTCATGCTCCAAGGCAAGTTGCCGACAAAGAGTTTTGCAGGATTAGCTTGAGGTTCACTCATGACTAACACTTTCTAAGCCACTTATAGTGTGGCTTTATACTTTTGATTTTGACGACCAGTTTGGGGAAATTTTAGTTAACCTTACTCTTTGCACCACTTTGGTGCCAAAATACTCTACTAGGAAAAGTAGTATACAGGAAAGTATTAAAAAAGATAGGGGAGAAAGGATTTTAGATTTTAGATTTTAGATTATAGATTTTAAATTTTAGATTGAGGGTTGACTTTGTAGTTAAACTAGCAATATCTTACCGGTTCTGATTTTTTAAAAGAGTGGTGTTGGTAATCTTAGCATCATAACGCACTTTTTCTTTCTTACGACCAAAAGTAATAATGTTTTCAGGCGAGTACTCACCATAAAAAGTAGCGTTTTTGTAGTCTCCTGTTAAGTTACCTTCAAATCGATCATAAAGATGGCTTCTTGTAGTTCGCCCATCAACTGAATTTTGGTAGTCGGTAAAAATTTCTTGAACACCAGCTGACCTCAAGTGATCATGATCTATGGTCACTTGCTTGCCTGATCGTTTAACAGTTACTCTGCATGACCAAAAACCCGTGACTTCTAACTCAACCTTAACTGGCTCTCCTTTTTCAGGTAAAGGTTTTTTAACCTCTATCTCATATGACTTGTTTTTCTTATAAGAAACGTTAATATTAAATTTTTTAACACTTCTATTCTGATATAAGAGGTACATATAAGCTAGTATTAAAGCTGCTGAGTGTGGTTGCATAATAGCTTTATTATATCCTCAAGAGGTAGAAAAGTCACGCAAACATCTAGTATCTAGTATCTAAACAATCCATGGACACAAAAAAGCCTGATCAATACTAAACTTGCCAATTCGGGTGCGCCTTAAACTAGTAACCACCGCGCCCGCACCTAGTTTTTGACCCAAGTCATGAATGAGTGAGCGAATATATGTTCCAGAACTAACCGAGACTTCAAAACTAGCAGTCTGGCTTTTAAAGTCAAACTCAATCAACTTAAACTTATCGACCTTTACTTGACGCCGTGGCAGGTCAACATCGTCAACTTTGCCTAACCTAGCCAGCTCGTATAGCTTCTTGCCACCTAGTTTTATAGCTGAAAAAGGTGGCACTACTTGAGTAATCTGGCCCATAAAGTAGTTGTTAATAACCTCTCTTATTTTCTTATCATTAACCTTTAAAGCACCCACCAACGACTCTACTGAGCCGTCAATATCATAAGTATCACTCACCAGGCCAAAACGACAGCTGACCAAGTAAGTTTTATCTTGCTTTAAAAACTCCACTTGGCGCTTGGTCCACTTGCGACCTATCAAGACAATCAGCAGTCCGGTAGCTAAAGGATCAAGCGTCCCAGCGTGACCGATCTTTTTAACACCGGTCACATAACGTGTCCAGTTAATCACATCATGACTGGTAACACCACTAGGTTTATCAACCAAAAGTGGAGCAGGGAAGAGGTTTTTTCTTTTTAAAAAACAGAGTTTTTTCATTTAAAGTAGTATATCCCTAATTGTCATTCTTGTCTGGTGCTAACCAGACGAGAATCCAGAAATTTAATACCACTCTTTAGACAAGTCTTGCCAACTAGGGTTAACAGATTCTATCAAAGTCAACTTTTCTTTTCTTAAAAATCTTTTTAGTCTTTTTTTACGAACGATCGCTTCTTCCACATCTTCATGTTCTTCATAATAAACTAACTTATTAACGTCGTACTTTGCTGTAAATCCATAATTTATCTTGTGTTTGTGCTCCCAAACTCTTCTATAAAGATCATTAGTAACACCAATATAAAGAGTGCCGTTTCTTTTGCTAGCTAAAATATAAACGTAAAAAGTCTTTGACATATGAGTATATTTAACTGGACTGGATTCTCCACGTGCTTCGCTTGGGAGAATGACAAACAAGTGATAGTTAGTAGGCATTTTGGCACCCAAATATTGCAATAACCGTAGCATAAATAAACCAAATCAGTGTAAAATGAAACTAATGACCCGGCCTGAACTTAAAAAACAAGCCACCAAGATCAGACAACACGTCTGGCAGATGATCTACACCGCCCAGTCCGGTCATCCAGCTGGCAGTCTGGGGGTGACAGACATTCTCACCACTCTCTACTTTACTCCCATCCTTAAGTACCAAGCCAAAAATCCTCAATGGCCAGAAAGAGACTATTTTTTACTCTCAAACGGCCATGTCTGCCCGGCGCTCTATGCTACTTTAGCTGAGGCTGGATTTTTTAGCAAAAGCAAACTAAACACTTTACGTCAGCTAAACTCACCCTTACAAGGCCATCCTCATGTCGGCAGCTTACCTGGAGTAGAGAACACCTCTGGACCTTTAGGTCAAGGCCTGTCTCAAGCAGTGGGCGTGGCTTTGGGACTTAAAACAGATAAAAAAATAAACCACGTCTTTGTCTTAACCAGTGATGGTGAGCACCAAGAAGGCCAGACTTGGGAAGCCTACATGTTTGCGGCTAAGTATGCACTTAACAACCTAACCGTAATTATCGATCGAAATCTGGTTCAGATTGATGGAAAAACTGAAGAAGTTATGCCACTTGAACGTCTAAAACTTAAGTTAGCTAGCTTTAGGTGGCGTGTGCTTGAGACAGATGGGCATGACTTTAAAGACTTAATAGACAAACTCCAAAAAGCTAAAGCAAGCCAAAGACCAAGTGTGATTATCGCTCATACCATACCAGGCAAAGGAGTAAGTTTTATTGAAAACGACTATCGTTGGCATGGGAAGGTGCCGCATGAGGCAGAGTACTATGAAGGACTGGAAGAATTAATGGGGAAAACTCAATAATTGACCAAACAACGCTAAATTGAAATGACAAATTACGAATACTCAAATAACGAAACTTTTCGAGCTTCGAATTTCGTCATTCGTTATTTAATTTAAAATAGGTAGTTTGGAACTTGTAATTTGATTATTGTTTAAAAATTGTAGTTTGTAACTTGATCATTATCAAAAATATGCCAATTAGAGATACCATTGGCCAAACTATTTTAGAGCTATCACGCCAAGATAAACGGATTGTGGTTTTAACCGCTGACTTGGCTGGATCACTCAGGGTAGACAGTTTTCAAAAAACCTATCCCGATAGGTTTTTTGACGCCGGCGTGGCCGAGCAGAACATGGCCGGAGTAGCTGCTGGTCTAGCTCTTTACGGTAAAACCCCGTTTATCTTAAGTTTTGCTGTCTTTAACCCTGGACTTAACTTAAGCATGATTCGCACCATCGCCTACTCAAACCTAAACGTAAAGATTGTTGGTGGGCACGCCGGCTTAAGCAATGCTGGCGATGGCGCCACTCACCAAGCTCTAGAAGACATCGCCATCATGCGTAGCCTACCAAACATGACAGTTCTATCTCCAGCTGATGATGCTCAAGCTAGATGGGCAATTAAGCAAGCAGTTAAGATTAACGGCCCGGTCTACATTCGCTCCACTCGATTAGACACACCTACGCTAAAACATGCCCAGGAATTTAAACTTGGCCAACCTGAGCCTGTCGATGCAAAATCCAAAATTCAAAATAACAAAATAGAGGTACTAATATTTTCCACCGGCCCAATCATAAACACCGCTATTCAAGTAGCTAAAACCCTCAATCAACAAAAGATTGCAACCAGAGCTATCAACCTTCACACACTTAAACCTATTAACACAGACGCTATCAAGCAACTCATAACCCAGACTCAAAAACTCGTGGTTACCATCGAGGATCATCAGATTGCTGCTGGGCTGGGAGGACTGGTGGCCGAGATTAGTGCCGAGATAACCACTTCCCGTGCACCTCTTTTAAGAATTGGGGTTAAAGACAGTTTCGGTCAGTCCGCTCGCAGCGCAGAAAAGCTTTATGAGGCCTACGGGTTAGATCAAGCAAGTATTGTTAAACAGATACTTGAAGTTTACTCTAACGCATCATCCTAAACTTACTTACTTGTTATTCCAAACTAATTTCGGAATCTAAAGACATTAAGATGTTTGATGTTTTTAAAATAGATCTTAAAACAGGTTTAGGATGACGATCATACCTAGCTCATTGATAATCACCCTTTAATCCTCTAAAATAGATCTTAATGCCCAAAGTTTTTGACAACAACAAGGTCGCCATCATCGGCTGTGGTCGGGTAGGTATGACCCTAGCCTTCTCCCTAGCTCATACCCAAGTGGTAAACGAGTTAGTTCTCTTTGGACGCAGACAGTCTCGTTTAAACGGAGAAGCGCTTGATCTAGAACACGGACTAAGCTTTCTTAACACTAAGCGTATTAAGCCCAGCACCAACTGCATGGACCTAAAAGAAAGCGACATTGTAATTATTACCGCTGGAGCAGCTCAAAAACCAGGTGAAACTAGGCTTGATTTAGTAGCAAAAAACAAAGCCATCATCTCAGAAATCATCCCTAAAGTGGTTCGCTATGCGCCAGAAGCAATCATCATCATGGTCACTAATCCGGTCGATGTTTTAACCTACCATGCTTACAAACTCACCCGCCTACCAAAAGGAAGAATTTTTGGATCCGGTACACTACTAGATACAGCAAGATTTCGTTTTCACTTAAGTGAGTTTCTAAACGTTAACCCCAAAAGCATTCACGCCTATATTCTTGGCGAACATGGGGATACCTCTTTTCCTGTTCTATCGAGTGCTACGGTTGGCTCCCAACCTTTAAGTCTTTTTCCTAACTTTTCTGAGGTTAAGGCACTTGAAGCTTACGAAAAGACTCGTCAAGCAGCCTACAGGATTATTGAGGCCAAAGGTTACACCCAGTACGGCATCGCCTCGGCAGTCTCTCATCTAGTTAAAGCCATCTTTAGCGATAGTAAAAAAGTCCTACCAGTAAGCATCCCTCTCCATCGTTATCTAGAAACCATTAGCGGCGTGGCTTTAAGTGTACCTTGTGTAGTGGGTAGAAACGGGGTAGAGCAGATTCTTACTCCCAAGCTCGACTGGCAGGAGAAAAAACTTTTGGAGAAGTCGGCAGAGACAATCAAACAATATGTTTGATCAAACTCAAAACCAGACAGCTTAAAGTTTAAAGCTGTTTAGTTATTTGGTCAAAGGAAAATAACGACATTACTTCCAACTCCTAACTCCAAACTATTTCTGGCATTTCTCACACCAGTAAGTGCCCCTACCACCCTGTTTGGTTTTAACAATCGGCGCGCCACAGTTAGGGCAGGGTAGACCTTCCTTGCCATAGACCCTGATGATATCCTGATAACCACCCTTAACTCCATCAGCCGTCATGTAGTTAGAGATGGTTGCTCCTTGGTGCTTAATGCCAAGATTAACAACCTGGCGTAACGATTTTAGCAGGCGTTGACTTTCTTCTTGAGTTAATGAGTTGGCCGGTCGAAACGGACTGATCTTTGCCAGGTTTAGACTGTCGCAAGCATAGATGTTACCTACACCTGCTACCTTGTGACTGTCCAAGATAATCAACTTAACCGCCCGACGTGAGCTTTGAAGTAGCTGGTAAAAATGCTTAGGGGTTAACTTGGGATCAATAATATCTGGACCGTACTTGTTTATCTCTTGAACCAGGACTCGATCATCTCCGATCTTCATCCAACCAAACACGCGCATATCATTAAAAAACAACGTGCCCGAAGGAAAAAACTTCAACACTACTCTGGTATGCTTGCCTGGCAGTTGATCTAACCAGTCTTTTGTGGGATGACCACCACCTACTTTTGCCTTTTTATCCACAAAGATAAGTTGACCGGTCATCTTAAGATGAGTTAATAGATGCTTGCCGTTGTCTAGATCGATGACTAACAACTTAGCTCGTCGCCAAACCCTCTTTACCGTAGCGCCAATAACTTCACTCACCTCTCCTTGAAAACTTTTCTCTCTTAACACCTTGACCTTATCCAGTCGACGACCAGTAACAAGAGGATCAAGTCTGCGAGCAATCGTTTCTACTTCTGGAAGTTCTGGCACGAAAACCTTGTTATTAAGATAGGGTCAAACTTTAATCTTTAAGCAAACTAAGTGTTTTTTGTGAGTCCGCCGGGACTCGAACCCGGGACGCGCAGCTTAAAAGGCTGCCGCTCTAACCAACTGAGCTACGGACCCTTTTTTTCAACCAAAAAAAACATCAAAATGTTTATAAAGATCAAAAGACTCTGTTAAGTTCAGAGAGTGATTATACCTTAAACCCCATCAATTGCCAACAAAAACACCACTTGATAAACTAAAACAAATTAAGCATACTATAAACGTATGGCAGACTCAACCAAGCTTCTTTTTATCTTTCCAGACGTAGCTTACACAGCTGAGCTTATATCTTTAGCTGGGACCAAGTTTAGCCTTAAGTCGTTTCACCAAGTAAACGGTCTGTTTGTCGCCGAAGATGGCTTTGTTAAAAAAAACATCGACAAACTTTTTAGCAAGCTTGAGAAGCTTGATTATAAACTCGTTCTACCAGATTATCTTTTCACAAACACTATCGTAAACGTAGAAGAGACCGAAGACGAAAGAATCGCCGCCTACCTAAAAAACAGCCTCTTACCTAGCCTAAACATTAACACTGATGATTTTTACATCGACACAACCATTCTTACCACCTTCAAAGGTAAAGCTAAAGTTCAGTTAGCTGCTGTGGAAAAATCGTTACTAACCCCAATAAGTGTTTTTGCCGAGAAACATAACTTAAAGATTGTTTCCACCTCACCAATTACTTGGGCACTAAAATCAGTGGTCTCACTTGAACCCTCAATTAGCTTGGTTCAAGTGGGAGAGTTTGTCTATGCTGGTCTTCACTACATCGGCGTGGATCAAACCAATCATGCTAAGCTCAGTCAACTAGAAGTTTTGGCAGAAACCATCAAGACTTTAAAAGGAAGTGAGCCTAACATTCAAACCATCTACCTCATTAGCAACACGTTGGTGGAGAATAAGCTAAAAGAGGTTTTAAGCACCACCTTGCCTGTCCAGCAGTTGGTAACCGATCGTAATGATAACGAAAAAATCCCACCGTACCTTAAGTTTGCTCTAGAAGCAACAGCTCGCACCCTAAGTATTAAAGACTATCCAGTTCCCAGATTTGAGCTAGAAGCGCCTTCCGAAGTAGAAAAAAGCCAAGTTTTTGAAACTACTACCAAAGAGGAAGTGCCAAAAGAATCGTCCAGGAAAATAGAGATTAATCAAGAAACACCAGCTCCCGTTTCTAAACCTAAAAAACTTAACCTGACTACTAATAAAATCTTACCAACTCCAACTAAATCAGATGCAAAACCACCTACATCTAAACAGACTTCTACAGAAATGAAGTCTGGCGTAGCCAGGAGTGCATTAACCACACAAGCCACGAAAAAAGCAGATGTTGATATCTCTCAGTTTGCCTATAACAATCAGGTTCAACAGATTCAGCAAGCACAAGTTAGTCAAGAAGGAGGTAAAAAAATGCTTAAAATGATCTTTATTACTCTAGCTGTATTTTTTGCTACGGTTGCGGTTGGTGCTGGCATAGGCTTTGGACTTCTAACACTTACAAACAAAAATAATTCTCAAGAAAACGTAGAGGTAGCGGTATTAACTCCCACTATCGCTCCGACCGAGTCGGTTACCCCTACAAAAGAAGTAGAACTTAAACCAATCGCGGTGCTGGTTGTCAATGCTACCAAAAAGAGCGGCTATGCTGGCACTACAAAAAACAAGTTATTAAAAGCAGATGAAGCCAAAGAAAAACGCTTGCTAAAAGAGGTGGTAGCCGCAAATGCCAAGGATAGCTATCAAGCACCAAGCGACCCTGACACTCAACTACTTTTAATGAAGGAGGAAAACGAGGCAGTTAAAACTGCTTTGGAGGAGTTGAGTGGGTTTAAGCTAAAGTACGCTGACGGAGTTAAGACCGAAGATCCAACCGGTAAGTACGACGCGGTGATTGTCTTGGTGCAGTAAGCCAAAGTTGTCAAAATCAGATATTGTCAAGATAAATAATGGTTGCACTCAAGCAAAAAAAGGTTATAATCCTTGCTTGTTATCTTTTTTTGTAGAAACTACTTAATCTAAAATCTCAAAAATGAGCGCTGGACCACACGTCTCGATTAACGCAGAAACTCTCTTCACCTTCGGGGGTGTAAACATCACCAACTCACTACTAACTAGTTTAATCGTTTCTGGTGCTGTTATTCTCTTTGCCTTGCTTGTGAGGCTTAAACTTAAAAAGACTCACAGGCCAAAAGGCATTCAAAACTTTGCCGAATGGCTTGTAGAGTCGCTTTACAACCTCACTTACTCGGTAGCCGGCAATGTTAAAAAAAGCCGGTTTTTCTTTCCTTTTATCGCCACTTTTTTTCTCTTCATTATTCTAAATAACTGGATTGGACTGCTTCCAGGAGTCTCAACCATCGGGATAAAAAAGGTAGAAACTAAACCTGTTAAGATTGAGAAAGAAACCAAGGTAGAGGTAAAGGCGGTTGAGAAAAAAGAGATTGAGGGTGAGCATACCCTAGAAGATGTTGAGGTTAAAAAGGAAGTTCCACTTGAGGTTCATGAAGAAGAGGTCGCTACAGAACATGAAGCAAAGTTTATTCCTTTGTTCAGAGCCGGCACTGCAGACATTAACACCACCTTAGCTCTAGCTTTGGTGTCGGTTTTTATGGTTCAGTTAATGGGTCTTAAGTTTGCTGGAGCAAGCTATCTAAAAAAGTTTTTTAACTTCTCTAATCCGATCATGTTCTTTGTCGGTATTCTGGAAGTTATCTCCGAGTTTGCCAAGATCATCTCTTTTGCCTTCCGTCTGTTTGGAAACATCTTTGCTGGTGAGGTTCTTTTAGCAGTTATTAGTTTTTTGGTTCCGTTTTTGCTCCCGGCTCCGTTTTACGGCATGGAGATATTTGTTGGTTTCATCCAAGCTTTGGTTTTTGCCATGTTAACCTTGGTCTTCTTTAATATGGCCACTCAGCATCACGACCATTAGTGTAAGTAAAAGTAAAAAGTAAGTGCAAAAGTATAAAAAGTAAAAAAATAAAAGGAGGAAATATGTATACTGATCTTGCCGCAGCCTTAGCTATTGGAGTTGGAGCCATCGGCCCAGGAATTGCTATCGGTATCTTAACCGCTAAAGGTCTAGAAGCTATCGGTCGAAATCCAGAGGCAGCCGGAAAAATCCAGACAAACATGATCTTGGGTATCGCTTTTGCCGAAGCAGTAGCTATCTATGCCTTGGTGGTAGCCTTGATTATTAAGTTTGTTTAAAAACAAAAAAATAAGTCTAGCTTAAAAAGGAAAGCCGTCTATGGAGATACAACTAACAAATATTCTTTTTCAAGTCGTAAACTTCGGGGTGGTGTTTGGTGCTTTGGTAATCCTGCTTTATAAACCGGTGCTTAAACTTTTTGAAGAAAGAAGCAAGCGCATTGCCGAAGGTCAAAAAGCAGCCGAAGAAGCGATTAAAGAAAAAGAAAAGATCAAGGCTTTGGAGGAAAAGACTAAAAAACAGTTGGAGAAAAAACGCGCCAAGGTGATGGAGAAGGCCGTGGCCGAGGCAGAAGCAGAAAAGCAAAGAATTATAGATGAGGCTCACGTCCAAGCTCAAGCGATGCTGGATAAAGCCCTGAGAAAATGGGAGGAGGAAAAAGAGCGTCTTAAAGAACAGATGTTGGCAGAGATGGCTAACGCAGTTATTAAAGTGAGTGAAAAAGTTTTAAAAGAAACACTTGATGCAAAGAAGCATCAAAAACTAATCGATCAAGAACTAAAGGTTATTCTTAAAGAGATCTAGATATGGCAGAGAAAACTCAAGTTATTGTCACTACCGCCCACCAGCTAACTCCAGAACAAGAAAAGTTGCTTAAGTCCAAGTTGGCTAAGAAGATCGGCAAAAACTTTGAACTTGTTAAACAGGTGGATAAGGGTGTGATCGGTGGAATTAAGCTCAGTGTTGGCAATAAAGTTAAAGACGCCACTATCGGTGGAGGTATTGCCGAGCTTGAGTCTCAGCTTAAAAAAGCAACCATACTAAGTGCCATTAAACTCGGACAGGCTCAAAAACAAAAAATCAAACAAACCTTGAAAAAAAAGTACGGTGAGCTTGATTATCACTTCGTGGTTGATCCGGATATCATTGGTGGTATTAAGCTCTCTATCGGTTTTAATGAATACGATGCAACTATAAGGACTAAGCTAAATAAGTTAAAGCAGCATATACTAGAAAAACTTTAAAGGGACTAAGCTTATGGCAAAACAAAACTCCTCTTTTGCAAAACTTATCGATAACTTAATCAAAGACGCAGATCTAACTCCAGAGGCAGAGTCGGTTGGCTCGGTTGTTTCCTTTGGAGACGGAGTGATCACGGTTAAGGGTTTAGATAAGGTTCAGTCTGGTGAGCTGGTTGACCTTGGTCAAGGAGAGTTTGGTTTAGCCCTGAACCTAGAAAAAGATCAGGTTGGCATTGTAGCCTTAACACCCGCCAAGCATCTAACCGCTGGTAGCGTGGTTAGGCGCACCGGTCGAATCCTCTCGATCGGAGTGGAGGACGAGATTGTCGGTCGCGTGGTTAGTCCATTAGGAAAGGTTCTAGACAAAAAAGCGGCTTTAAAAGCCAAAAAGTACATGCCCTTAGAAAAGATTGCCCCTGGTGTTATGGCTAGGCAGTCGGTCTCGGTGCCGCTTCAGACTGGAATCAAAGCTATCGATGCTATGATTCCAATTGGTCGAGGCCAAAGAGAGCTTATTATCGGCGACCGTTTTACCGGTAAAACCTCGGTTGCGCTTGGCACGATCATCAATCAAGCTGACCAAGACATTATCTGCGTTTATGTCTCTATCGGACAAAAAAGAGCTGGGCTAGCTCAGATTATCAGTACTCTAGAAAAACACAAGGCTATGGACTACACCGTGATCGTGGCTGCCAGTGCTTCAGACACAGCCGCTCAACAGTTTTTAGCCCCCTATGC
>WFTH01000085.1 GCA_015485595.1 Candidatus Microgenomates bacterium | reverse complement strand
GAGCTGGCTGCATCTGGCTTGCCGGCTTGGATCTATAGCTGGGCCAACTTTGACGGAGTTCACTATCTAACTATTGCCAGACAGGGTTATCAAGGTGTGGGTTTAATCCAGGCTTTTTTTCCAGTTTTTCCTTTTTTGCTTAAGCTAGGTCATGAGCTTACTGGTTGGCACTACATAGTTATCGGGCTTTTAGTTTCAAACTTGGCAACTTTAGCCAGTTTGTTTCTAATAAACGCCACTTTAAAAGTCTGGCAGTTTGCCTGGAAATCAAGACTGGTAGCGATGATAACTTTTTTAGCTTTAGCCGGTTCCTTGTTCCAAGGGGCAGTTTATACCGAGGGTCTGTTTATATTCTGGGTTTGGTTGGTGCTTTATCTAGTTACAACCAAGAGATACTTTCTGGCTAGTTTGGTAACCTTGGTAGCCTCAGCTACTCGGTTAGTTGGGGTGTTTCTGGTACTGCCGATCGTTATGGCTTACCTAGGCGATAATCTAAAATCCAAAATTCAAAAAGCTGGTTTTAGGCCTTTTTTTAAGGCTGGCATCTTAGCCTTTGTGGGTAGCTTAGGACTTTTAGCCTACATGACATACTTGAGTAAGAACTATGGCGACCCACTTTACTTTCTTCATGTTCAGCATGAGTTTGGTGCTGGTAGAGAAGAGCGGTTGATTAGCTATCCTCAAGTTGTCTGGCGAGGTTTAAAGATACTTTACACCGTCAGACCGATAGACCTAAGGCATCTTACTTACCTTCAAGAGTTTTTTTGGGGGACGGTGGGGCTTGGTCTAATCTGCTTAAGTTTCAAGCTTAAGCAAGTGCCAAGATATGTTTTGTTTGTTTCTTTGGCTTTCTTCTTTTTGCCTACCTTAACCGGCACCTTCTCTAGCATGACACGTTATCTAGTCTCGGCGCCAGCTTTAATTTTGGGCTTTTTGTATCTTTATCAAAGTCATCGCCGGCTGTTTATTTTAAGCTTGGCCGGTATAATAGGTTTACTGGTAATTAACACGGTTATGTTTATTCAGGGATACTGGGTAGCCTAAATTAGTAAGAAGTCAGAAGTAGGAAGTAATAAGATACTAGATACTGGATACTGGATACTAGTAAATAGAAATAATGAATGACAAATGTCCAAATAACGAAATCTTTCGAATTTCGTCCACCAGCTGGCGGATTAGTTATTCGTGATTTCAATTTAAAACTGACAGCTTAATGGTTAGCAAACAACAAAGAGGGAGCTTTTTATGAAAATCATTGTTACCGGCGGCAGCGGTTTTTTAGGTCATCACCTGATTCAGGCTTTGGTAAAAGCCGGGCATGAGGTAAAAAACATCGATCTTAAGGCAAACCCAGAGTTTCCCACCGTTATCGCCGATGTTCGCAACACGGACAAGATGCTTAAGGAGATTAGTGAGGCTCAGGTAGTCTTTCACCTAGCCAGTTTGATCGAGGCGGGTGAGTCGGTAGAAAAACCAACTCGCTATATCGATTACAACGTAAACGGCACTCTCTCTATACTAGAGGCCATGCGAGTTAATGGCATTAAAACTTTTATCTTCTCTTCGTCAGCCGCCATCTACGGCGAACCGAAAAGCGTACCAATTAAAGAAGACGATCGTGCTTTACCGATCAACCCTTACGGCATGACTAAGCTAGCTATGGAAGGCCTGCTTTCCAGCTATGTTAAGGCTCATGGGTTTACTGGTATTGCCTTGCGTTACTTTAATCTTTATGGGCCTGAAGAACATCACGAACCAGAAACGCACGCCATGCCGCGATTTATTAAGCAGATCTATGAAGGACAGGAAGTAACTGTTTGGGGAGATGGTAAGCACCTTAGGGACTATGTCTATGTCGATGACATTGTGCGCGCTCACCTTTTAGCTTTAGATCTAGCTAAAAAAGAGCCTCAAAAGTACCATTACTTTAACCTTTCAACCGAGAAGCCAGCTAGCGTGCTTGAGATTGTAAACTTAATAGAAAAAACCATAGGCAAAAAAGCCAAGATTAAGCACTTTCCAGAACGGCCAGGAGATCCCAGGGTGCTTTATGCCTCAGCTCAAAAAGCAAAAGAGGTTTTAGGTTGGCAGGCGCAAGTCTCTTTGGAAGAAGGAGTAAGAAAAACAGTAGAGTACTTTGTGAAGGACTGGCACAAACAGTCAAACTAGAGACTTAAAAACTGGGTATTCAAAACGTTAAGTCCTTAAGAGAGTTTTCTCAAGCTCTGTCTAAAAAGGCGCAAAAATAGTATAATAAGAGTATGTCTAAGTCGTTGTCACAAATCTTAGTTAACCGGCCAGATTTAAACTGGTTTTCTCCTAATGTAGCAAACTTGTCAGAAGAGACAGCTTTAGAGACAATCTTGGCTTATGGGCAGTGGGAGGACATAAAGCAAGCGGTAAACTTAGTAGGTAAAAAAAACCTAAAAAATGTTTATTTAAAAGTTAGGAATAAATCCCGTAGCACCTTATCTCCTAAAACCAAGTCTTATTTTGATCTATTTTTTGGGTTAACTCAAGTTAAATAAAAGCTAAATTAACTCTATGCATCTTGAAATTCTTACTCCAGAGCAAGAAAAACTTTTACCTTATGTAAATAAATTTAAAACAGACTTTGTTTTGGTAGGAGGCACTGCCATTGCGCTTCATCTTGGCCACCGTCGGTCGATAGACTTTGATCTTTTTACACAAAAAGAGTTTGACCCAGACAAAATTAGGCTTGAGCTTGCTAGAAAAAAAATACTTAATAGCGTAGGAGTAGTTCAGCAAGGACAACTAACTTTAACGGCGAATCAAGTTAAGATGACTTGGTGGCAGTTTGAGTACAACTTGGAACCCACTATAGATGTAGGTTTTGCTAGAATACCTCAGCTAGTTACTCTTGGAGCCATGAAGCTTTTTGCGTTAAACCAGAGAGCTAAGTGGAAGGACTATGTTGATCTATATGTTTTGTTTAAACACGAACAGATGAAGTTAAAGGTGTTAACTGACCAAGCCAAGAGAATGTTTGGCCCAGCTTTTAATGAGAAGTTAATTAGAGAGCAGCTAGCTTACTTTGAAGATATAGACTATAAAGAAAAAGTAACCTGGCTTAAAAAAGATTGGCAAGTGAGTGAGGATAAGATTAAAAAGTACTTGATCCAGGTTTCTTTATCTTAAAAATCCTTTTCTTGACTAATTGACCTGGTTTGATATAATTTAGTTTTCGGATAACCAAAAAATATGGGTTATCCGATTATGATAAACAGACTTGTTACTAAGTGGTTTTGCGATCCTTTTAACAAGGTTTCCTTAAACGACCTTCGCACTTTTCGCCACGCTTTTGCAACCCCGCTTGCCACCTTATTGTTTATCTTTGAGTCATCCACAACTGCTCATTCAAGTGTTAGTCTGACCCCAACTCAAATCGAGACAGCCAAAAAAGCAATCCAGAGGCTAAATAAGATTTTAAGCTTAACTCAGATTCAAGAGTTTTCAGAACTTAGGTGCGAGTCTTTTGATGTGGTTCAAGCTATAAAGGAGCTAAGAAGCTTCTTTTATCAAAAACAGCTAAAGCTGGTGGTGGCCGATGAGTTAAACGAAAACATCTTTTTAAACGGTCATAAGCTTCTTTTTCAAGAGGCTTTGATTAATCTTATAAAAAATGCTTTCGAGGCCTATCCAAAGGATCAAAAGGGTATCGTTTTAGTTACATGCTATAAGCTTAAAAACAGTTTGGAGATCGAGATTGTTGACTTTGCTCCTCATAGAAAAGGCCATATCCCAACTAAGCCGTTTGGTGGTCTGGGCTTAGGGTTACCCTTTGCTAGAAAAGTCATAACCCAGCTTTTTCATGGCGGGCTTAAACTGGAGGTTTTTCGCGCCAAAGGTGCCCATGCAAACATCAGCCTACCACTAACCACCTAATTGAGTTAAAATAAAAAAGATGTTTTTAATCACCCATCGCGAACTACTGGATGAGCTAACCAAACGCGAGATCAAACAGCGCTATAAACAGTCGGTTCTAGGTTATGCCTGGGTCATCTTAAACCCTTTTTTCCAAATGGTGGTCATGGCCTTTGTCTTTCAGTTTCTTTTAAGATTTAACAACTTAGGTGTACCATACCCCATCTTTCTTTTTGCCGGACTTTTGCCCTGGAACTTTTTTGCAAACTCAACTACCGCAAGTGTAAACTCGCTGGTTGCAAACTCAGGGCTTTTAACCAAGATCTACTTTCCCAGAGAAGTCTTTGTGCTAAGCACGATCATGGCCAAGCTAGTGGATTTTTTACTCGCAAGCACCATCTTTGTAGCCATGATGGTTTTTTATCAGATTCCTTTTACTTTTTACATGCTCTGGTTTATTCCCATTCTTATGATCCAGCTAGTCTTCACCTACGGACTCTCTTTAATTCTGGCAGCTTTTAACCTGTTTTACCGTGACATTCAGTACTTAATGAACTTGGTCTTGATGCTCTGGATGTACTTAACCCCAGTTATCTATCCAGTGGAGATCTTTCCTGAAAAGTACCGCTTTATCTTTAAGCTTAACCCGATGGCGGTCTTTATTAACGCCTACCGCCAGGTGCTTCTGGGTGGTCAGAGTCCCAAGTTGTCAAGTTTGGCTGTTGGCCTAGGAGTATCTTTAG
>WFTH01000084.1 GCA_015485595.1 Candidatus Microgenomates bacterium | reverse complement strand
AAAAAAAACCAACTGGTTATTAAGTTTATTCATATTCCTAGAGAAAAAAATCAAGCAGCAGACAGATTGGTAAACCAAGCTCTTGATGGAGTTAGTTAAGGGTTTTTTAGTCTAGCTAAAAAGCTTATACTAAAATAGGTTTTATCCATCTGTCATGAAAGCTAAGCTACTTACCACTAGTCCGAAAATTCTAGTTGTTTCAACTAGTCAAGATCTTCTTAATCTTTTCTCCATCTTCACCCAAGCTAAAAGAGAGGATGTTTTTGAGTTTGAGTTTTTATTATTGGTAAATAGTCAACCCAAACTTAGTCAACTTGAGTATTATAAGGTTTTATGGTTGGTTGATACTTTTGACGTTTTTTTAAGCTTTGAAAGCGAGCGTTACCAAAAGATAAAGCAATTTTTTAGCGCTTTTAATCTGCCAATAAACCTCACACTCTTTTTACCTGATCAGTTAAGTTTAAAAAACAAAAAGTTAAGTAAACTTAATTTTTATCTAAAAAAAACCAAAGAGTTTGTCGATCGAGCTTTCTTAGAGTTTAATCAACCACAGATATTTTTAGGGTCAGAGGTGGTGGATGTGGAGTTTAACTATATCACTTTGTCCACTTTAGCCTTCTTTTTAAAGCGAGTTGATCAAGGAGTGGTGCTCTGCCCTGATACAAAGGTGAACTATCTTACTTCTGACGATTTCTTTAAGACTGTGTTGACCTTCTTAAAAAGACCGCATCAGTCTAGAAAGATATTAATAAGAGGGAGGCCGAAACTAAAATCAGCTGGAGTGTTTTTTAACTTCAAGCGACTTTATGAGTTTTATTATAAAGAGGAGATCTTGATTAAAAAAACCAAGCTTAACACCTACTTAGATTTTAAGAAAGCTGATTTGGTGGTGGTGGAGAGCTCTTTTAAAGTTAAGTTTAAGGTTTTACTTCAGCATCTAAAACCAAAGGGGGTTTCTCGTTTAAAGATTTTTTTTAATCGATTTGAAAAAGAAAAAAAAGAATCTTTAGATGATGGTTTTGTTAAGAAAAAAACTAAGCGTCAAGAAGAGAAGGTTGGTTTTAATCTGGAAGAGGATGTTTTAAGTAAGGTTGTTAAGGTAAGAAAAAAAGAACTTAGGTTTAAAAAAAAGCGTCTTTTTAAGATTGAGCTTAAAGGACTAAAGAAAAACAAGCGCAGAAAAACCTTGTTTTATTCCGGACTATTCATGTTGATTTTAGGAGTTGTGAGCCTGGTAGCAGTCGGAGTGTTTAACCTATCCTTCTATCTCTTTCAACATGACTTCAGGCAGCAGTTAACTGACTCAACAACAGAGAGTCATGCGTTAAGCTTAAAATCTTCTTTAAAAGATCGCTTTTTACTAGCTCAGGCTGTTTTTTTTGAAAAGATGGTAGATGGAGAGCAGTTTAAGGCGGCTCATGATTTAGTTAGATTTAAATTTAGTTTAATAGAGCTTGTTAATGTTCAGGCTAAAGAGGCTAAGCTTGGACAAAAACTCGTAAAGAATGTGTTTCAAACAGGCGATCTTAATCAGACAGTTGCAGCGCTAACCCAAGTTAACACTCAGGTTTTAAGTCTGATTAAGTCGTTAACTTCTCAAGTAGACATAGCTCTAACTGGTTTGGAAGCGGGTCGGTTAGAAAAAGACTTTTTACTTAACCAACTCAAGCAACTTAAGAAAGAAAACTTAGTTATAAGCAAGGTTTTACCACTTATTAGTGGTTTGTTGGGAAAGGAGAAAGAAAAAACCTATCTATTAGTTTATCAAGATGATCATGAGTTAAGAACCACGGGAGGAGTTATCCAGTTGGTAGCTGTAGTTAGTTTTAATCAAGGAAGGTTGGTGGGTTATAAGTTTTATGAACCAGGAGAGATTGCTCGTCGCCTAGGTGGCGTGGTAGAAGCCCCCGACGGTGTAAAACGATACCTTTCAGAGCCAAGTTGGCAGCTAACGGATGCTACTTGGGGAGAGGTGGGAGAGTCAGCAGGTCAGAATCTAGTGTGGTTTGCAACTAAAGCACTGGGTGTTAAACCTGACGGCGTGGTGTTTATAAACAATCATACTTTAAAAAGTTTTCTACAAATAGTTTCTCAAGTTGAACTAAAGCGGTTTAACGAAGTGGTGGTTGCTAAAAACCTAGATGAAAAGCTGCTTTTTTATGACTCTGTCTATGCCGATAAACCTAGAAACGAGTTCGTGTTAGCTCTAGTCAAGAGTGTGTTTGAAAAGTTGATTCAGACGGAGGATGCCTTTAATAAACTAGCAAGAACGCTTTATGAGCAACTAAGTTCTCAACAACTTACCTTAAGTCAGTTTAGCACGCCTACTCAGAAGGTTTTTAACCAGCTTTCTTGGTCTTCTGGCGTGCTTAAGCTTGGATGTCCTAGTCTGTTTATCAATCAGGCTTGCTTAATTGACGGTCTTTATCAGCTTGAATCTAACGTTGGTGTAAACAAGGCTAACTACTTTTTAACCCGCAGGATAAAGCATCAGATTAGCTTTACCGAGCGGGAGATAAAACATAAGCGAGTAGTTGAATACGCTAACCTCTCAAAAAGTAATGTTTGGCCAAAAGGGGACTATATTTTTGTAGTTAAGTTTTACTTACCAAAAGGAGCTGAGGGAGTGAGATTAAGGTTTGGTGGTAAGGATGTGGGAGTAACCATCAGAAGAGGAGGTGAAAGAGTGGAGGTGGAGAGTGAGAAATTGGTGGTGCCAATAAGTCAAACTAAAAAACTTACACTTTTATTTACTGTGCCCGAAAAACTTACTTCAAACTCATCTTATCTATTTTTAGATCAAAACCAATCTGGAAGCAAAGATGATGTTTACGATTTAACGATTATTAACAACCTTAAATTAAAACCAAAACTAATCGCTCCTCAAGCGGAAATGTTAAATAACCTAGTAAGGTTTAGGTTGTACCAGAATAAAAACCTACTTTTTGGACTTAAGTTTTAACTTTATTAAGTTTCTGTTATAATAGCCGCCTATGACAAAAACAAGCAAAAAGATTCTTATTCCAGCTAAAAAACGAACCACCTTAGGCAAGGCGGTTAAGAGATTAAGAAAGCAAGGTTTGACTCCGGCAAACATCTATGGTCAGGGTCAAGAGTCTATCCCTTTAGTTTTAAAAACAAACGAATTTCAGAGTTTACTTAATCATCATGGTGGTGACTTGGGTTTAGTTTATGTTGATGTGGAGGGGAGAAAAGAGCCAGCCTTAACCACAGAAGTTAGTCGGCATCCAGTAACTAGTGAGTTAGTTCATGTTGAGTTTATGAGGGTTAACCTTAAAGAAGAGGTGGAAACTGAGGTAGCTTTGGAGGTTGTAGGTGAGGTTGATGTGCCAAACGCAGTGCTTGAGGTTATTCGAAGCGAAGTTAAGATAAAGGCGTTGCCAGAAGACATTCCGGAGCACATCGAGGTTGATGTTAGTGGCCTAACTCAAGCAGGAGAGATGATTACAGTTGCTGATCTTAAGTATAATAAAGACAAGATTGCTTTATTAGTGGATGAAGATGAACTAGATAAGCCAGTTGTAATCTTGCAAGAGGTTAAAGAAGAGATAACTGAAGCTGAGGTAGAAGTTGAAGCCGATGAAAAGGTTCAAGAATCAGTTGAAGCTAAAGATCAAAAAGAATCTCAAGTCAATGAAGACTCTTGAGCTAGTGTCTAGCATCTAACTTCGCGCTTGGCACTAGGAAGTTTAGGTTATCTTTAATTTGTTTAAACTCCTTTATAGAAACAGTTACAGACTTTTTGTTTAAGCGATTTAGTCTTGGTTTAAAACTTAAGAACAGTCCGAACAGCATTAAAAAACTAAAAACCACCACCAAAATCAAAGGAGGTTTGAAGCGGGCTCTTTCCCAGGTAATTAAAAGAGCTTGATAGAATAAGTTTATTAGAATGTGGAGTAGGTAAACCAGATTCATACTTACTTATTTAGGCCAGCTTGAGGTGGTAAGTAGCGGCTCGTTTACAAGTTTAAGCTTAATCATTTCTTGCCAGACGGCCTCGGTTACAAACGGCATGAACGGGTGGATTAGTTTTAAAAACACCACCAGTCCTTCAATCAATTGTGAGTAGGGTAGCTTACCTTTTTTATAGTCTTCAATTACTTGGTCGCAGTAGTAGTGCCAAAAACGATCATAAACGTAATCTGCAGCCAAGCCTATCTTTAGTTGATCTAAATTTTTAGTTACTTCTTTTTTTATCTTTTTAAGCTCTTTCTCTACATGCGGGTTTGGTTTAGAGTTAGCTTGAGCTTGGTTTTTAGCAAAGAAAAGGACGTAGCGAGAAGCATTCCAGATTTTATTAGTTAGGTTGCGTGCTGCTCTAAAGTCCGCCTCTCCCACAGACTTATCTTGACCGGGGGTTGAGCGAATAACCAAAGCTAATCTTAAGGAGTCGGCTCCGTATTTTTCTACCACATCAAGCGGATTAACCACATTACCTTTGCTTTTGGACATCTTTTGACCTTTAGCATCTCTAACTAGTCCATGAAGATAAACGCGCCTGAACGGTTCTTTTTTAGTTAAAAACACACCCATTAAGATCATGCGCATTACCCAAAAAGGCAAGATGTCATAACCTGTATTCATGACTGCGGTTGGATAGAAGGTTTTAAAATCATTAGGTTTTCCGGTTTTTAAAGTAACTACTGGCCACTGACTAGAAGAGAACCAAGTGTCAAGCGTGTCTGTTTCTGGTAGCCAGCGACCCGGGGTGGGTTTAGTAAGGCTCACTTTGTAGGGCACCTCTATTTGAGCAGTGAGGTTTTGTAAGCCGCTTTCGATCTCTGTAAGCTCATGCTTTTTTAAAAACTCACTTAGCAGACCTCTGTAAAGCTTGCCTGATTGATCAATAAAGCTTACCTGAATCTTATCTTCAAAACCGTCCACTTGATAATAAATCGGTATTCTTATACCCCAAACAATTTGACGCGAGATGTTCCAGTCTTTTAAGTTATTTAACCAATGACGCAAGATTTTCTCTCTGCCAGCTCCGTAAATCACAATCTTCTTTTCATCTAGGAGTTTTAAGGCTTTTTGTGTCAGGCTGTTTTTTGGGCTGTTTACTTTGATAAAAAACTGAGGCAGGGGTAGGGGTTCAATTACTCGTTTACAGCGATAACAATGACCGACTGTGTTTATGCGTTTCTCGGTTTTTATTATTAAATTTTTTTCTGTTAGAGCCTCAACCACTGCTTTCCTTGCCCGATCAACGCTCATGCCAGCAAACCTGCCGGCAAGTTCAGTTAGTTTTCCTCGCTGGTTAATTACTTGAAGCAAAGGTAGATTGTGTCTTTGGCCGATCTCGAAATCGTTTGGATCATGAGCGGGTGTGATCTTTAAAACACCAGTTCCAAATTCTGGGTCCACATACTCGTCAGCAATCACAGGTAGTTTGCGTTTACCCTCAATGCACTTAATCTCTACTTCGTGACCAACATATTTTTTGTAACGCTCATCTTTAGGATTGACCGCCAAAGCTACGTCGGCAAACTTGGTCTCCGGCCTGGTGGTTGCCACGATTAGCGGGCCGTACTTAATGTAATAAAGAATCGATTTAGTCTCAAGGTGGTTAACTTCTAGCTCGGAGTAACTGGTGCCACATCTAGTGCAGTAGTTAACCAGTCTTAAATCTCGATAGATCAACCCCTCTTGATGGAGTTTTTTGAAGGTGTTAGTTACAAAGCTTACCACATCTTTATCTAAGGTAAATTTAAGCCGACTCCAGTCGGCACTAGCTCCCAGCGCTTTAATCTGAGAAACGGCCAGTTGGCTGTTTTTCTCTACATACTTAAAAATTTTGTCGTAAAGTGTTTGACGATCAAAGTCAAAACGAGACTTTTTTTCTTTAGTAAGTTTTTTTTCAAACACGTATTGAG
>WFTH01000083.1 GCA_015485595.1 Candidatus Microgenomates bacterium | reverse complement strand
GTATAAGAGACAGCCTGGATGTACCACAGAAATAATCCCAGCAAATTTTAAGTTAAATACAGATAGATTTGTGTATGAGTTTGATTGGAATTTTAAATCACCAGCCACAGGAGATCATAACGTTATTTTCTTATGGAAAGATCCTTTAAATTGGTATGACTTCAAAATAACTAATGGAGAAATCTGGTTGCAGAAAGTTGTAAACGGACGTGGTTATTGGTTAAACCCACACAAGGGTTTTTATGATTTTCAAGAAAATACATGGCATAAAGTAAAAATAATAAAGGATAAAGAAAACATAAAATTAATCATTGATAACAATGAAATAATTTCAACTAAAGATCAAGCTCCATATATTGATGGAACGTTAACAATTGGGTTGCAAGCAAGCGTTGGAGCCATACGTGAATCTCATTCATTTTTCGACAACATTAGGGTCTATGACCTAGATCAAGAAGCAAACACCGTCTTTAAACAAACCGACCCTAAGTGGGCCGGGCAGGAATACGATCACGCTCAAGAATGGAGCGATAGTCCAACTATTGAGCGTTGGGGTTGCGCTTTAACCTCGATGGCCACGTTGTTAAGACATTACGGTATTAACAAACTACCACCAAGAAACACCAACCAGTCAGATAACCGCCTAGAGATAGACCCAAGTACCTTAAACCAGTGGTTGCAAGATCAGCCAGATGGATACCTGGGTGAAGGACTGATTAACTGGATCGCGCTTACCAGATTAACACGCCTGATTAGTAGTCTCGATAATACCAGCAAACTTGAGTACCAGTACCTACCAATTGCTGATACAAACCAGCCGTACCAAGAAGCCTTAAGTGAGTTAGAGTCTGGGCGGTGGAGTCTAGCTCAGATTCCTGGCCACTTCGTGACGGTTCATAATACTAATCTAGAAAAAACCGATCTAGCTATCTACGACCCTTACTACGATGTTAGCTGGATGAACCAACACACTCAAAATCACAAACCCCCAAAATCTTACCGAAAGTTTACACCAAGTCAAACAGACCTAAGTTATCTACTTTTCGCTTTTAGTTCGGATATTAATGTCAAAATATTCAATGAAGATAATCAGGATATAACCGACCAATATAAATATGTCGAACAAATTAACAGTACAGCGGACAACACTCAAACCACTCAAACTAACATTATTGCTATTCCCAAACCAGAAACGGGTAAGTTTCGGGTTCAAGTTAAGGCCGACTTAGTCAAACAAACAAGTCTTACCATCTACGCTTATGATGATCAAGCTAACTTAACGGACTTGGGTCAAACAGATCTGGTCTTGGGCATCACCCCACTTGAGTTTGAAATTGACTATCAAAAACAGGCACAAAGCTCGATTATACCGATAGGTGCTAGCATCAATGAGTTGCTTGGTACTACCTCTCAACTAACTAATGATCAACAAATACCCTGGAAAATCTACTGGTGGCTTGAGACTTACCTAAAGGCTTGGCAAGCTAATCAAGATCAGAGTCTAGATAAGGCTTATCGTGAACTTAACCTAAAACTTATAGACTGGTTTAAACCAGAGCTTAATGTTAACATCTGGCTTTATCTAAAAAATCAAGTAAAAAACATCGATCCTAGCCTAGATTAACCGAGACTCTCTTAAGATTGCTTCTGCTTCAGAAGCTGAGCTAACCTGCATCAGCTTGGCTCTTAACTTTTTCGCTTCTGGCACACCTTTAACATACCAAGACAGATGCTTACGAAACGGCAAAAAAAGTTTTTCTTTCATTATCAACCTCACTGGCTGATCTGGTGAAACTAGGTCAAAAAGTTTATGCATTAGCTTCGTGCTTTCTTCGTAGAGATAGGCATGTTCTACTGCAATCTGAAAAAGACTTTTATCTGGCTTAAAATCTTTACTTCTGAACACATATGGGTTGCCAAAACTAGCTCTGCCGATCAAAACCCCATCTACACCATAAGTGTTAATTTTTTCATAAGCAGTCTCCACACTATCCACATCTCCGTTACCTAAAAACACCACACCGGCATCACGCACCAACGCAGCTGCTAAAGCAATCTCGTCCCAGTCCGCCCTCCCAGTATAAGCTTGGCGTAAGGTGCGACCGTGCAAACTTAGAGCCTCCGGTTGAGTTTCAAGCAAGGTACTGATCCAGCTATGAGTTGTTGGCTTGTCATAACCAGTACGGGTTTTGATCGAGACCGGGATTGAGCGTTCTCGTAGCTTAGGGTCAAGTCGGGTGTAAAGCTCACGCACCATAGGTGGCAAACTCAGTTCAACTAAAGTATAACCGGAGGCCAAAAGCGCAATCGCATAGGTGGCAAGTTTAATCTCATCCGAGATGTCTGGAGCTTGGTCTAAAGTAGCGCCGGCGCGGTAATCAGCCACCGCTTGCTTAACCTGATGCACAATCTCTTGGGCTAAAGCCGGAGTTTTAATTAACCCCGCGCCGGCGCCATTACTAGTCACGTTCTTGGCCGGACACCCCATGTTAACATCCACTCCATCAAACCCCATATGAGCTACCAGCAAAGCTGCCTGATAAAAACACTCTGGGTTTTTACCGTAAAGCTGAGCTATTACCGGTCGTTCGCTTAAACTTGTTTGATCACTCAAGTTGCCTAAACTCTTTGACTTTATTAAATCTTTTGCATCATAAACAAAATGATGCATCAGCTTTAAAACTCCATGACATAAGCCCTCCACATTCACAAACTCACTAAAGACCACATCCGGCTGGCCATACTTTTTTTGAATCAGGCGATAAGCTACATCGGTTACCCCGTCCATCGGCGCCAAGCCAATAATTGAGCCCTTTGCTTTAAGCGCTTGCCAAGAAAAACTAACGGTTGTTTGTTTTTTGCGCATAAAGCGTATTTTAACCTAAAAGAGCAAACTAAACGTTACAGTTTTTGCAATAATTGGGGAGTACACTCCGTGTAATGAATAGTAATCAATTAAAAATGTGCTCATACCTAACACAAAACAAGGCTAAATAGAAATGACGAATAACGAATGTTCAAATAACGAAAGTATAAGGGCAAAACGAGTAAAATTTGACTTAGAAGAAAGAACTCTAGTTTTTGCCAAGAACTGTCGCGACTATATAAAAACTCTGCCTCGTAGTATCTATAACATCGAGTACGCTAAACAACTCGTTCGTGCTTCTGGGTCAGTTGCAGCTAACTACATCGAGGCAAATGACGCCGTAAGCAGAAAAGACTTTACTTTTCGTATCAAGGTATGCAGAAAAGAAAGTAAAGAGTCTAGATTGTGGCTCATTTTGAGCGAACCACAGCAACGCCACCTTAATACAAGAAACACGTTAATCCAAGAAGCCTTAGAACTAAATAAAATATTTGGCTCCATTTTAAAAAGGTATAGAGAATAAAAAGGTGGCTCTATGAAGTCAGTTATTTTCGTTATTCGAAATTCGTTATTGGAAATTTAATTTAGCATTGTTAGTTTAAATGAGTCTAAAAATCATGATTATAAACATAGCTTCTTTAGCAAACTTGGTTTTCCCTCCTTTTTGTGCTGGTTGTGATCGGCCGTTTACTGTCATGTGCGACCGATGTTACGAAGCACTTGATTTCACCTTTGCACCCATTAATCTCAACCTCGACCAAACCTGTCTTGACAGTCTACAAGCAACTTTAAACTACCAGGATCCAATTAAGTCTTTGATTAAAGAGATGAAGTATCTTTCTGTTAAACCTAACGCTCATTGGTGCGGTATCTTACTTTTTCAAACTGTCAACTGGCCGGATGTCGATATAGTAACCAGTGTACCTCTACACCCTAAACGTCTGCGTGAACGAAGTTTCAACCAAGCAGAAGAGATAGCGAAAGTTTTTGCCGCCAAGGCAAGACTACCGTACCAACGACTACTTAAACGTCAAGTAAACACGCCTCATCAAGCTAGTTTTAAAAGTAAGCGGAAACGGCTGAAGGCATTAGATAAGGTTTTTAAACTCAGTGATGATACGAGTGTCAACGAAGTGAAAGGTAAAACTATCTTAATTATAGATGACGTGGTCACCACCGGCACCACCCTTAATCAATGTGCTAAGGTTTTAAAAACAAGCGGGGCAAAAAAGGTTTGCGGGCTGGCGGTCGCGCACGATTGATACTAGATACTAGTTGTTTGGAATTTGGAGTTTGTTATTTGGAGTTTCCACTTTAATCGCTATGAGAATTAAAGTGACTGTGGAGATGGCGGGGTGCGACCCCGCGTCCGTATCCAAGTCACTTAACACCTTCTACAGGCTTAGTCTGGCTTTTAGGTTAAAGACAAAGTAGGTAAAACCAGACAAACCTACTTTGTCCCTGGTGATGATTGAAGTCTTTAGTACCGACCCATCACCGCTAGTCGGTACTGCAGAGCGACTGGGTTCTCGCCTAGTGGTAAGCATCGCTCAGACTTAACCACTAGACGCCAGCTTAGGCAACTAAGAAGTTGCCAGCTGGAGCAAAGCCTGCATAAGAAGCAGCATTGTCTGCCACCTCTAAAATGCGAGACTTTACCTTGCTCACTACAGAGTCAGCATTTGTTTTATGGCCCTATTTAACGTCTTTTGACCAAAGACGGCCTGCAGATGTTAAAGTGCTTGTTACGTCAAGGCAAATACATCCCCAACGGTAATTTTCTGGCTATATTATAGCATATCTGAGCAAAAAAATGTTTAAGACACATTCAAAAGCAAAGCTAAATTGAAATGATCAATGACCAAATTTCAAATAACTAAACTCTAAAAATTTAAAATCCTTGACAAATCTCTCTCTCTCTGCAAAACTAGAATTAGTCTTATCACTTTTTATAAAGAAAGGAATAATATGAATGAAGAAAATTCATATATACCAGAAGAAGAGCAACGACGATTAGCCATTGAGGCAGCTGAAGATGAACAAGACCTACGAGTAGCGTCACAAGCTTTAGATCTACTAAAAAAAATGAAACGGGTAAAAGCTGAGGCAGCAAGGGGGTTTCAAGAACAATTGACAGTTCCAAACTATGATGCTAATGATGGCCACCCACTAACTCCTGAGGAACAGATTCAATACATAGAGCAACAAGGCTTTACTGTCCCCAAGTTCGATATATATGACGGTCATCCACTAACTCCTGAGGAAAGAGTTGCAAAAGCTAAAGAAATGTATGGAGGCTGATGAACCATCGCGTTAGCCCCCCATTGGACCCAAAAAGTTATTTTTATAAAGATTTTGGAAAAGAGAAAAAAGAGAAAGGAGACTTACTAAGTTCTTGCTAAGTTCAAAAAAATTGGCATTGACTTAGTTATAGAGTATTCGTGGACTCAAACTTTAATCTTTATTTGTTTTTTGGTGCTTGGTTGTTTTTATCTAGTATCCAGTATCTTAATGTTTTGAGATCCTGAAACAAGTTTAGGATGACAGTGGGGTGGGTTCAGAATGACACATAGGCTTCTTCTCTCTCTTCCGTCTGCAGCTGCCAAAACTTGGCATAAAGACCAGCTTTCTTAATCAGATCCTGATGTTTGCCTACTTCGATAATGCGACCATCCTCCATCACCACGATCTTATCCACCCAAACCACGGTTGAGAGCCGATGAGCGATGATGATTACCGTCTTGTGCCGCGAAACCTTAAGCAAGGCGTCCTGAATTAACTTTTCTGACTCGGAGTCAAGTTGACTAGTAGCCTCATCAAAAATAATTATCTTTGGATCAGCTAGAATCATCCGCGCTATCGCCAAGCGCTGCTTTTGACCACCAGAAAGTTTGACCCCTCGCTCGCCCACTATGGTCTCATACCCTTGAGGCAGAGTTTGAATAAACTCATCTAAGTTAGCCATCTTGGCTGCCTTGCGAATCAGCTCAAGGTCATCTGTCTCTGCCGCATAGCCGATGTTATAAGCGATACTCTCGTTAAACAAGATCGGGTCCTGCGGCACCACGCCAATCAAGGAGCGTAGGTAGCTTTTTTCAAACTGGCGAATGTCCACGCCGTCAAACAAGATTCTGCCTTTGTCCGGATCATAAAATCTTAAAAGCAGCTTGACCACCGTAGTCTTGCCCGCCCCAGAATGCCCCACCAAGGCTACCGACTGCCCCGCCCGAATCCTTAAAGAAAAGTCATGCAAGGCATGCTCTTTACCCTCTGGATAAGAAAAATGAACATGGTCAAAAGTTACCTCTCCCCTAACTCGCTTTAACTTAGTGGGCTTTTCTGGATCCTTGACCAGGGTCTCATGTTTAAACACCTCAAAGTATTTGGTTAGGTCGGCATGAAACTTGGCCAGCTTTCTTAAGTTATAGATAAAGTCAAACATGCGGTAGTAAAAGGCGCTAATAAAACTTAAGACCATCACGTACTCACCGGTGGTGATCATGCCGTTTTTTAGCTCGTACCAACCCACAAGCACCGCAGCAAAAAAGGTAAGATTACCAACAACACCTATGGTTAAGTCAATTAAACGAAACGAGTTGGCAAACTTCCACAAGGCCAAAAACCAAAAACGAAACTTATCTTTAAGCCGCAAGTACTCTTTCTTTTCTTTGGCAAAGAGCTTAACCGTCTCGTAGTTAATTAGGTTGTCCACGATTACCGCCGAAAGATCATCCTCCGCCTGGTTAAACAGCTTTCGTGTGGCCAGATTATACCTAAGCAAGAAGTAAGCCAAAAATAAAATTAACCCCATGCCAAAAATCAGAATCAGCATGATCTCTTTTTGAACGGTCCCGATCATTACTACCATGACGATAAAACCAATCACTGCTCGAGTGGCGTTAACATTAATGGCATGCCAGAATTCAAAAAAAGCAATATCACCACGCTTAATGGCACTGATCATCGAGCCAGTGCTTTTAGTTAAGTGAAAGGCAAAGTCCAAGTCCTGAATCTGGCGAAAAACAGCTAGGCGCGCATCTTTTGCCGCTGGGATTAAGACTTTATCTCCAAAGTAGTAAGTGGTCAAGTCCAAAGCTAACTTAAGAAACCGAATACCAATAAACCCAAGCAAAACCTTAAGCACCAGATCCCACTGCCCGGTCGGCACTAGGTCGATGACCAAACGGAAAAAGTAGGGTTGAATGCTCTCCGTAACAGATAAGCCAACCAAGGAGACGGCAAATAAAATAAGCCACCCCTTATACCGCCACAGAAATCGGTAGTAAAGTTTATACGTTTTAAGCATGGGGCTATTTTAGCAGATGGAAAAAAGAACCAAATGAAACTAAGTAAATGGTTTAAAATTCAAAATTTATAATTCGGAAAATTCCTACCCCACTCCTTCTTGCTGGTGAATAAACTCCATAATCCTGGCAGCATTAACCGTCCGTGGCTTGCTTCCTTCTTGTGGTCCAACCATGCCTGCCGCATGAAGTTGGTCTAAAATCCGCGCGGCGCGATTGTATCCCACACTAAAGCGCCTCTGAATCATCGAGCTAGAAGCTTTACCTTGCTGGACCACAAACTTGGCCACGTCCAAGAAAAGCTCATCCCTTTCTTCGCCATCATCCCCAATAACCCCGTTTTTAGAGCTTGTTGACTTAAATTTAGTGGTTACCTCATCCTGATACTCCACATCCACCGCTCGCTCCTTAATAAACTGAACCAACCTCTTTACTTCTTGGTCAGAAACAAAGGTGCCTTGAACCCGGTAAGGTTTGGGTCTATCTGGCGGTAAAAACAACATGTCTCCTCGACCCAAAAGCTTCTCTGCTCCTGGAGTATCGATGATCACTCGAGAATCAGTCATGGACGAAACATTAAAAGCAATCCTGGCGGGAATGTTTGCCTTAATTAAACCTGTCAAGACATCCACCGAGGGTCGTTGGGTAGCCAAGACCAAATGAATTCCCACAGCTCGAGCCTTTTGAGCTAGCAAGGTGATATTTTTCTCTACATCTCCTGGAGCAAGCATCATCACATCTGCTAACTCATCGATAATAATCACGATCTTGTGCATGGCTATATGCCCAGCCACCTCGTTATAACTATCGATGTTTCTTACCCCGGCACTCTGGAGCTTCTTGTACCGCTCTTCCATCTCATTAACCGCCCACTTAAGAGCCGGCACGACCTTGGTAGTGTCATCAATTACTGGAGTTAAAAGATGAGGAATGCCGTCATAACTTGAAAGCTCAACCCGCTTAGGATCAACCAAGATAAACTTCACTTCGGCCGGCGAAGCCCGAAAAAGAATCGAGGCTAAAAAGGCGTTAATCGCCACCGACTTACCTGAACCTGTGGCGCCAGCAATTAGGATATGAGGCATAGAAGCGATGTCGGCCACCACTGGGTGGTTCGAGATATCAAGACCCAAAGCCACCGCCAACTTAGAAGGGTGCTTGATCATCACCTCCTGCTCCAGCATGTGCCTGAGAGTCACAAACGCCGGTCGTTTGTTTGGCACCTCAATACCCACTAGATCACGGCCGGCAATCGGCGCTTCGATGCGAATCTGACCACCGGGAGCAGATAGATGCATTGCTAGGTCGTTACCTAAAGCTGTGATACGAGACAGACGAGTTCCTCTGGCTATCTGTAGAGCATACTGGGTCACGGCTGGCCCAGCGTTTACCTCCTTCACCTGGGCCCTAATCCCAAACGACTCCAAGGCGTTCTCGATAATGTCTGAGTTCTTCCTTACATCCCCTCTGTCAGCCTCACCTCCATGAGAGTCACTTAAAAGGGATAAAGGAGGATACTCCCAAACCCGCTGCAAAGCCGTAGGGGTGGTAGTGCCGGTCTTTAAGATATCATCGGTTGCCACCTCTTGGTCTTTAGCCGGTGACTTAATCTCTACTGCGCTAGTCGGAGCAGGTTTGTTGGCTGGCGGCTCTGGCGCTGCTTGGGTCTTAAGTGATCTCTTTCTTTTTGGCAGGTGAATTTTTGGCAAGCTTAAACGAGGTAGTAAACGACGCTTAGACTCATCTTTTACCTCAACTGCTCGTTTAATCTCCTTTGGTTTACGTTTTAGGGGTTTAAGCAAAAGACCAACTAGCTCAACCCACTCACCCCAACTCATCTGAGTCAGGATCAAGACTCCAGAGATTGCAAGAGCAAAAAAAGTAATATAGGCTCCAGCAGAAGAAAGCAGGTTGGCAGTGTTTAAAAAGACAGACTGACCGATATAGCCAGTTTTTAGACCTCCCAAGAAACCAAGAAAAACCAAGAGTGTGCCTAAAAAAACGTTTGGCTTGGTAAACGGAGCCTTAACATCCATAAACATAAAACCACCGGCAATAAACAGAAAAGCTAAAAGAAAGTAAGAAGCCCCAAAAGCCTGACTCAAAAGCTCGTAAGTGCGAGTTAAGATCAATCCTTGTCCGGTAAGAGAAACTAGGATTAAAAGTCCTAAAGAGATAAACAAGGTGGCCACCAACGAGTTTATCGTTGCTTTGGAAAGAGTTAGCTTGGTTTTTCGAGTGCGACGTCGTCGCTTCTTTTTCCTCGGCATACTTAAATTACTATAGGATAGTATCCTACTAAAGT
>WFTH01000082.1 GCA_015485595.1 Candidatus Microgenomates bacterium | reverse complement strand
GATCAACACTGGCACTGCCTTTTATTACCTGACCATCTGCCGGCACTTTTTCACCTGCACGCACCAAAACAATATCTCCAACCTTAAGCTCATCAATGACAACTGAAGTAGTGACTTCTTTTTTAAGATCAGTCACCTTCAAGGCAGTCTTGGGTAAAAGCTTCGCAATCTCACCAAGCGCATCTCCTGCCGCCACAGATGATCTGGCTTCTAACCAATGACCAAATAAAAGCACCCAGATTAAAGTAGAGATTTCTAGATAAAACTGAGCATTAAGCGCCGGAATAAACGTAGCCGCTACGGAAAAGAGATAACCAGCACCAACTGCCAAGGATACCAAGGTCATCATACCGTAGTTTTTGGCCTGAATCTCGTGCTTGGCATGTTGGAAAAAAACAAGACCGAAATAAAAAATTAAGGTAGAGATGGCAAGATTTATGTACGGCGTTAACCTCCAACTATCAAAACCAAAAGTCTGCGCCAAAGGCGAGGCAAAGATAAAAAGTGGCACTAAAAGTAGCGTTACGATTAAAAACCGCCGAATAAAATCCTTCGCCGCCTCTGGAGAGGCCATCATGCTCTCGTGGTCGTGGTGATGGTGGTGCTCATGTCCGTGATGATCATGTCCGGCATGATGATCTTTATCCGTTTTTGAGTTTAGGCTACTGGCCTTAACCAGCTCCATCCCGCCACATGAAGAACATGTACCCGGACGGTCTTGTTTGACTTCTGGATGCATCGGACAGGTGTAGTAGTCTCTTTTATTGTTATGTCCCACAACAACCTCCTTTATGTTTGGAGCTATCTGTTTCTGAATGATGAGGTTTTTTTGACGTTATCTGCTCTTGATGTTTGAGATAACCCTTCACTTTTGGGTCTTTTGAGTAACTATTATCTAGATATTGCTTCTTTGAATCTTGATTTTGATGATTGCATGACATATCTAAAACCTTTCTTTTACTTTAAACTAGCTCTTCCCCTCCTTCATTTTGAATAGTAAGAAAAACCCTTTTAAGTCTCTGATGGATCTCCATGGCCACTTGTCTTACCTTCTTCGCCTCTGCCAGCTCTGCAACTACAACTGGATTGAGCAACCCAACATACACTTGTCCATCATGAACATAGATCTCAGCAGTACAAGGCAGCAACAACCCTGCTTCTGGCTCTTCAGCTAAAATCTGGTAAGCACTTTCTGGATGACAGATGCCAAAGACTTTTCTTTTGGGTGTTTGCTTATTAAGCTTTGTTTGAAAAACTTGCTGAAAGTCTATCTCACCCACTACCCCAAACCCTTCGATTTTTAAGGCGTCAACCAAGACAGCCTCTGCTTGGTCAAAGTCCATATCTAGTATGGTTAAAAAAGCATATCTTTTATTCATATTTTCCCTTTTTTATGGTTATGGATCACCTGCCCGCAGTTGCTACAATGTTGCAGGCGGGTGCACCATCAATTATTAATCATTAATTTTTAATTCTTTTTGCCGGTTTTCAGCTTAAGCTCCTGGCCGTCCACCACAACTTTAATAGGTGTGTTACCACCTTTAGTTAAGAAAAAGTAGCTGCCACTAATTAAAAATGCTACCAAAGAAACCCAAGCGATGCCGGCAAACAGCATCATACCGCCACCAAAAGCTCCACCCATCATCGGCATCTCGTCTTCATCCTGGTTGGCCTGATCTGTTGGCAGATTAACTCTTACTGACTTATCCTCGTCCCCGTCACCTACACCCATATGGGCTGAAACAGACGGTGCAAGCAACCAAGCACTAACCGTAAGTAAAACAAAACCGTTGGTTAATAAAGTGAGTTTTTTATCTTTCTGCATATTCATTTCCTTTCTTTTTTTTCAACTTTTCACCATTAATTAACAATCATTCGTTATTTATTCGTTTGCTTAAACACCTTTAAAAGCTCTTTTATGGCGCGGTTGGGCTCTGTCTTAAACTGCTTTTTTACATGAGCAACTAGATGTCTTTCCAAAACCAACGCATCTAAGCTTTTCAAAGATGCTTGAATTGCAGCAGACTGGTTCAAGATGTCTATGCAGTACTCGTCGTTTTCGATCATCTTAGAAAGACCGTTTAGTTGGCCCTGAATAATCTTAATACGCCTTTTGGCTGACTGGGTCAGTTTTTGATACTGCTGATGGGAGTTATTAATTGATTTTTGCTTCATACTTAATACCCTACACCCCTATTGGGTATTTGTCAATCACCAATCATTACTCACTTTAAACTGTTAACTTCCCTTAACCAAACTGCGCTTGACACTACCTTGATTTATACTACACTAAGTAGTAGTAACAGTTAGTTAAACTTAAAAACTAGAAAGGTAGGTATGCCTTCTCACTCGCAAAACTGGCTAAACCAAAATTTAAAGACCATCTTGCTGCTCGGACTGATTATGGCTACAGGCTTCTTCTTCGGCAAACTTTATACTGAAAACCAAGCACTAAAGGCCGGAATTGACCGGTCAGCCACCGGTCAGCCAGTAAAAGTAAATCAGCCGCCGTCTCGACCTCAAGGGCCAGACAAAACTACCTTGGCAAAAATGCCAGAGATTACAGAGAAAGACTACCGGCGTGGGCCAAAAGATGCTCAAGTAACTTTGGTGGAGTACTCAGATTACGAATGCCCTTTCTGTAAGCGCTTCCACCCCACTATGACCCAGGTAATGGATAAGTACGGAGATAAAGTGGCTTGGGTCTATCGCCACTTCCCCCTAGCTTTTCACGCTAACGCTCAAAAAGCGGCCGAAGCAGCCGAGTGCGCTGGGGCCGACGCCGGCCAAAAAGCGTTCTGGAAGTTCACCGACCTTTATTTTGAGCGGACTAACTCAAACGGCACCGGCTTTCCTCTGGATCAGTTAGCTGACCTAGCAGCAGAGGCCGGAGCGAATAAGGTTAAGGTTCAGAAGTGTCTAGATGACGGCACCTTTGCTCAAAAGGTTAAAGACCAGATGGCTGGTGGTCAAGCTGCCGGTGTCTCTGGCACTCCCGGCACAATCGTGGTTACCAAAGATGGTCCCCAAGAGATCATTCCCGGGGCTTTACCTTATGAACAGGTTGAGCAGATTATTAAAAAGTATCTTGACTCTTAAGTTAGCTAAGTTCTTTTAAGATACCTCCTTCATAAAAACCCAGGCGATGCCTGGGTTTTTAGTTTCTTTGGCTTGACCGATAGGTATAGAATAGATTTAAGAGTCAACAAATGAAAAAGACTTTGCTCTATAAAAAAGGTCCTGGTAAACTTATTACCTGCACCGCCTGCAAGTGGTACTGCAAGATTCCACCAGGCGGACTGGGGGTTTGTGGTGTTCGTGCTCATCTTAAAGACAAGCTTTACCTTCTAGTTCACTCTCGCCCAAGCGCGGTTAATCTAGATCCAGTAGAAAAAAAGCCCTTGTTTCACTTTTTGCCCGGTAGTTTAATCTACTCGATCGGCACTTTAGGCTGTAACTTTGGCTGTGAGTTTTGCCAGAACTGGCAACTGTCCCAATCACCTAAGTTAGTCAGAAATCAAGCTATCAAGGAGTCTAAGTCGATCAAAAAAACTACCGCGGTGGTAAAAGACTTTGTCCAGTCAGAAAGCATCTGGTTGCCACCAAAAAAAGCGGTCGAGCAGGCGCTAGCATACGGAGCAAAAAGCATTGCTTTTACTTACAATGAACCAACCATCTTTGCTGAGTATGCTTATGATGTAATGAAGCTAGCTAAAAAACATGGCTTAAAAGGCGTCTTTGTCTCTTCTGGCTTTGAGACAAACGAGACGCTTGATCTACTTGATGACCACATCGATGCTTACAACATCGATCTAAAAGGCGCAAGCGAAGAGTTTTACAGAAACATCACCCACACTAAACTTAAACCGGTGCTAGAAACCATCAAAGAGATTTACAAGCGCGGCAAGTGGATCGAGGTCACTACTTTACTGATACCAGGCCATAACACCAGCACTAAAGATCTTAAGTTTATCGCTGGGTTTATTTCTAGTTTAAGTAAAGATATCCCTTGGCATGTCTCTGCTTTTTATCCCCATTACAAAATGCTTGATGTGCCACCAACTAGCCTTAAAATACTCAAAAAAGCCTATGATATCGGTAAAAAAGTTGGACTAAAATACGTCTACACCGGCAATATTCCGAACCAGGACACCGAGTCGACCTACTGTTCCAAGTGCGATCACTTACTCATCAAACGCCAGGGCTATCAGGTAGAAAATGTGGGGCTTGATTTAAGAAGTGGTAAGTGCAAAGCCTGTGGTACTAAGATTGCCGGTGTGTGGCGAGGCTAAGTTAAAAACTCCTTAAAAAGCACTTGCTTAATTAAACTCTGGTAAAGCACTCCTTGCGCATGAGCTGTTTCTTTCTGCACACTGCATAAAAGGTGTTGTCGCGCCTATGGTTTAATTAACTCCTCCCCTTGACAACTCTCTCTCTGCTTAAATACGGCTGATAGTAATAAATAAATGTTGCATAAGGAAAGAAGTAATGTCAGAGAAAAGCCCCAGCCAATTCCCTGGTGACAATCCTATTAAAAAGCCAGAAACCACCGACCTAACCAGTAAGCATGAAGATGAAGAAAGCAATGAAAAACCACATAAATGCATCAAGTGTGGAAGATTCATCTTTTTATCAGATGGACCATACTGTCCCTACTGTGGCACTGATAACTCCCAACTAGATTCTGAAACAAGTTCAGAATAGCTCCTCCTTCGTCATAGTAAACTTTCCTCCTACGTTGGAGCAAGCCCACTAGTTCCTCGTTCCTAAAACCTAGTTCCAATCTTTATCTTCCATCTTCTATCTTTTATCTTTTATCTTTTGACTGTTAACTATTAACTCTCTCTCGCTTCTTCTACCTGAAAAGTGTATATCTTTGCCTCTTTCTTTCTAAAGCAGTCTGGATCTGCCTCAACTTTCTGGCTGCACAAGACAGAAAGAAACTCCTTCAAGCTCCAGTCTCTTTCTCTACCCACCTGCGGCAAAAAGACTCCTCTTTTACCCCGGTACTCGATGACGACACCGTCTCTGCCAAGCTTAATCTTGCGCCAGTCATCAATTAACTTAGGCTGAGTCAGCAAAGATACCTCAAACTCAAGCTCGGCAAGCTCTGCCAAGGTTACAGCCGGAAACCGTGGATCATCTACTCCAGCAGAGATGGCATTTTCCAAAATACCCAAGCAACGTGGTTGTTTGGACTCAACTAGGCCAATGCACCCCCTTAAGCTTGAACGTTTATTTAAGGTGACAAAGGTACCACCTGCCTCTTTTAACTTTTGAGTTTTGGCTTTAACTTCAAGTCTTTGGCCGGTGCGTAAGTAAAACTCTAGACTGCGGCGGGCCAGCTGCAACGCCTCCACCTGCCAGCTTAACTTACCACTGTGGGCAGCAAGAGATACATAACCTACCACCGAGTCTGGCCCGCCGCCCGCATCGTGTGAGTTGGCATAACGCAGGTAACGCCAGTCAGTTAAACCCAGTCTTTCTGCTGCTTTTAGACCAAGCTTGACTGCTTCTTTGCCACAAGCAAACGTATCCACAGGCAAGTTTAAGCGAGAAAGCTCTGCTAAGGCAACTTCAAGCTCGCCCGCCTTACCACCTAAAACCGCCTCCAGGGTAACGCTATCAACCGCGTTTGCCACTTTATAAGGTGGGTAATGAGATAGGTCAGTTGAAATAACCAGTAAAGTTTCGGGGTCATTAAGTAAGTCTGCTAGAGCGTCCGCAGCTGACACAAGCAATGCATCACCTACCTTACTTACTAAAAGCGGCACAAGCGTAAAAGGTTTTTTTAACACCCTTTGTAAAAAGACAAGCTGCATCTCTAGAGAATGCTCTGGAATATGCGGTGCACTGTCTAGTGTGAACGTTGATGATGCTTGAATAAGTTGGCTGATTACTTCTTTATCCACTGCCACCTGACCCAGTGGTGTCTGCCAAGCTTGATGTGCATCGACCACCACTGTGTCAAACCACATATGATGACTAACCCCAAGCAAGATCACGCGCTTGTAGTTTCTACCCACAAGCTGCTTATACCCCCAACCTGCCACCGAGCCAGAAAAAACCGTGCCGGCATGAGGAGAGATGAGTATTTTTGGTTTCTTTGACCTGTCTTTAACTTCAAAAGGATAAAAAATCCGCGCTTGAGCCAAAAAACCCTCAAGCTGGGACCGAAGCATACCGGTCTCAGCTGGATAAAACTGACCAGCTACAGCTGGCAACCTAGCAGGCATATATTTTTATTTTATAACCTGGTTAAACAAAAAAAGCCAACCTAGTCTTCATGCTTGTCTTTAATCAAAAGACTCATTAACACACCAATAGCTCCCAAGACAAAAAGACCGTGCCACTGATTCATAACTAAAAAGATCCCGGCAAAAACAAGCCAAAACACAATCCCAACCGCCGCCATGATCTCCTCATAATAGACAAAGTAAGCATGCGCCTTTCTACACTTCCCTCGGCGAAAAAGAATCATGTCATAATAAAGCCAATGAAAGTTGGAGATCAGTTGATTAATCGTATCAACCAGAGCAATACTTAAAACCGAGGCAGCCTGGGTTCTAGCCAGCCAAGTTAAAGAAAGTAGGCTTCCAGAAACATCAAAGACCTTGCGGTTCTTTAGCTTGTCGATCACTGCCGCGGTAAACATAGTTACCATCATGGCCAAAAATAAAGACAGGGTGTAAAGATAGCCAACCTTAGAAGTCTCTTTTAAAAGAAAAAAGACATAAAGCGGCCAGAGATAGATGATGGTGTCGGAAAAGTATCGTCCGGCCATCGAAAGAGAAAGTTTTTGATAGCGTTTCTCCTTTAACCAACTAAGAAACTCCCGCCAACTTGGCTGACTGCGGTCGGTCTTAAGCTCCATCATCATCACCACGATCAACCCTCCTAAAGTACCAATCAAACCAACTAAAAACAACACCTCAAACCCCAACCTTAAAGAGATTAGTCCAGCTATAGCCGGAGAAATTACCGCCACTAACTGCAGCAGAAACTGAAGTAGGCCTAGATCAGAGCCGATCTTATTCTTGCGAGCTGACTTGGTCAAAACAGTCTTATAGATCGGCCAGAACATATTTGCCTGAGTGCCATCCATAACCGCTGCTAACAAGATCAACCACGGCTGGTTTAAAGATAAAAACAAGACCAAAAAATAAAGTGCGTTTAAGACATAAGAGTAGGTTAAGGTCTTTTGGTACCCCAAGCGCACCGCCAGACGCCCCAACGGAATCGCCGTACTTAACATGATCAACTTATAAACTAGATAGTAAAGTGCGATAAGCATCATACCCGCCTGAACTTGAGAAAGAGAAGGAAAGATGGGGGTGAGCAGTTTTTGACCAGAAATAAACAAGTAGATGGGAAAGAAAAAGTAAGCGATCTTGTTTACCAGGTCACGTAACACACGCATAAGGTAGACCAACTTCATCTCACGCGTGCCGTCAAAAGTAAAAAATGGTAACTGAAGGTGGTGGGTCTGAGTTCTGGGCATAGTAATCCAAAATCTAAAATTTAAAATCTAAAATCTAAAATCCTCTCTACTACTTTTTGTATAACTTGATTTAAAACATCAAGCTCATCTTTAGTAAACGGCGAAAGGACATAGTCTGCCCCTGCTTGACTCCATCCAGTCGGCCGGTTATCTACCCCCACTCTCAAGTGCCAAAACCGATCTGTGCCAAGATGCTTCTTAACCGAGAGAACTCCGTTATGCTCTTTTGGTCCTTTGGCAAAAGTTAGTTTAAAACTACCTAGTTTTAGATCAAGATCGTCATACACCAAAACTAGATCGCTCTCTACCTTAACTTCATAGTAGTCAGCCACCGCCCTTACAGCCTCTCCAGAGAGGTTCATGTAAGTTTGAGGCTTAGCCAAGATCAAGTCTTTGGTCTTGACCAACTCGCTTTTGAGTTTTTTATTTAACTTAAAAGACACATTAAGTTGGCCGGCCAGCTCATCAAGTACCATAAACCCCACATTATGACGAGTGTTTTGATACTCTTTGCCAGGATTACCTAAGCCAACTACTAGTTTCATGGTTTTAAAGCGGATTATTCTTGCAAAATTACCGCAAAATTACCGCATTGGTTTACTTAACTTGTCTTCTTCTTAGAGAGCCTCTATAATCTTAACATTCACAATGCCAAAGACAAACCCATATTTCTCTATCGTCATTCCGAGCTTAAATGAAGAAAAATATCTGCCTAAACTACTGAAAGATATAACTAGGCAGAGCTTTTTTCTAGACAAACTAGAAGTAATCGTGGTTGACGGTCAATCAGAAGACAGAACTAAAGAGGAGGCACTTAAGTTTAAAGATAAGCTTAACCTTAAATTCTTTAGTGTTAAAAAACGTCACGTCTCTTACCAACGAAACTTTGGTGCCAAAAAAGCAAAGGGTGAGTGGATCTTGTTTATGGATGCAGACGACAGGTTGCCAAACTACTTTTTAGATGGCATAAAATATCAGATAGAAAAAGATTCGGCCGATATATATGCCCCCTTAGTTGATGTGCGTAGTGAGTCTAAAAAAGAAGTTTCTGTGCTTAAAACAATCAACTTTGGCTACATCTTTTTAAACAAGATTGGTGCCACCTTCGCTCTTGGCGCTATGTTAGTAGTTAGACCTAAAGTTTTTGGTCAGGTGAAGTTTCCTTTAGAAAATAAAGTCGGTGAAGACGGCTTGTTTGTAGATCAAGCAATTAATCGTGGTTTTAGATTTAAAATCTTAAAAGAGCCAACCTATAAATATAATCTGCGTCGGCTTTACAAAGAAGGCACTTTGAAATCTGTTTTTATTCAAACACGAATGCTAATTAACTATCTGGCAGGAGATAAGTTCGTTGAAAATAACTTTGGCTATGTTATGAAAGGAGGTAAGTATTATGACTCTAAAAACCAAGAAGACTTGGTTCTAATCAAAAAAATCCACACCTACATCAAAAATGCTACAAAAGAACAACTTACCACTGCAAAACAAATCATAAAACAACTCAACCTTAAAAATTAGCAACTATCTTTGTTTGTAGAAAAAAAATAAAAAGATAAAGCTAAGAACAACCAAAGAAAGTAAAAAGTGATCAGAGTTAACAAACAAACGAGGAAAAACCTGCTTGAGATCTAAAATTAACAGATAGTTTAGATAGACCAACGACTTCTCCCTTAAAGCTAAAAATCCTAAAATCAAGATGTGTATAACTGCAGAGAACACCAAAACTTGTTTGGTAACTTGCCAAAGTCTTTTGATTTCTAGATATCTTTTTTTCATAGTTGGAACAACAAACTAACTACTAATACTTTGGAGCTCATTAATGTTGGTAATATCTTCCCATGACTTATCCGTGCGTAGGCGCACAAGCCTGGGAAAGCGCAGAGCTACCTTGGCTGCATGCACTGGCGACTGAGTAATCTCATCCGCTGCCACCTCCACCACCAAACCAGGTTCTACCCAAACATCGGGTGTTAGGGCTTTATTTACAGGATGATACTCTTTGGGCTTTTTATCTGTCCTTAGCTTATCCAGTCTTTCTTTTAGCTCAATCAACTGATCCTCGGTCATGCCGGTGCCGATCTTAGCAATAGAAAGAACTTCTTCGTTATAACCCATAACTCCAACCAAAATAGCACCCAAACCAAACTGGGCCCGCTTGCCCTTACCCAAATAGTAACCCATAACTACTAGGTCTAAGGTGTCATTTAGTTTGCCCGTCTTACCCTCTGCTTCCTTTATTTTAACCCACCGCCAGCCTTTGCGCCCAGCCCGATACTTGGCTTGGGGGTGTTTAACCACCACTCCCTCATAACCTTCAGCTAACATCTGCTGATGAAACCTGTGTAACTCAACCGGGTCATCGATCAGCTCAAAAAGGGTTTTAATTAAGATATTGTTTGGCTTAAAAGCCTGGTTAAGAAACTCTTTGCGTTTTAAAAGTGGCTCATCGATAAGCGGCTTGTTATTAACATCCAGAATATCAAAGACATAGAACCTAACCGGTAACTGCTTAGCTAGCTCGGTCACGTTGTACTTTCGCTTGCGCTTCATGGTCTCTTGAAAGGGAACGATCTGACCGGTGGTAGGATCAACCCCCACCGCCTCGGCGTCCAAGATGCAGCTTTCAAACTTAACAAAAGCCAAAGCCTCCTTAACTTCAGGAAACATGTGGGTTAGATCCTCCAGCGAGCGAGAAAAAACCTTAGCTAGTTGCTTCTTTTTATTAAAGTGAAGTTGAGCGCGCATGCCGTCGTACTTTGGTTCGGCGATCACCTGGCCCATCTTCTGAATAATCTCTTTGGCAGTGTTAAGGCGCTGGCAAAGCTCCGGCACCACCGGCACACCCACTTGAACGTCGTAAGCACTCTGTAGACCTACCAAGCCATCCTTAAGGTAGATCTGAGCCAACTTGCCGATATCGGCCTGGCGTTGGTAATAAGATTCAAGCAGCTTGCTCTGGGTTTTGTCTCCCACCTTTGCCCAACTTAAAGCATCAAGCAAGGTCATTAAGCCAAAACCAAGTCGCATCTTACCCAAAACTATGCGGATAATATAGCGTCCAGAAAGTGGTGAGACTTGACTTAGCAGCTTAGTTAAGAGCTCAAGCTTTTTCTCCTGAGAACCGACACCACTGGTCTGGGCAATCTCCTTTAGCTTTTGATAGACTTCCAAGATGCTAAGCTCCCCTAAACTAGTCTTTAATCTCTGAAGAGTTTTTTCTGCTAAAAGACCAAGGTCGCCAAGCTGCTTGTACTCAAGCTGAATCTGGCTTAAAACCCCAGTCTCATCTACCCGACCAAAGAGGTCTGTTGTTTGGACCTGTGTTTGAGTCTGGTGTAAAGTAGTAAGTCTAGCCAAGGCTCTTAAAACCATCTTTTCACTTAAGTTAAACTCAAGCGACTGATAAAGCGGTGCTAGGCGACCTTGAAGAAGGTAAAGGGTTGGTTTAATCTCTGTCTCATCTAGTTTAAGCAACAGCTTGGCCAGCTGCTGAGTCATCTTTAGTCTGGCATCGGTCTGCTCGACTTTTTCTAGATAGTTTGCTAGTTGGTCAAAAGTCATCTTAGGGTTAGTTTAGACTAAAACTAGCCAATAGTCATGCAGAAATTCTGCGGGAATTTTGCGGAAATAATGATATAATGGGGGGTGGTTAACAATTAAACCTCAATTAACAAACAAGGCGTAAACTTCAACTTGAGAAGCAGTTTTAAATTAAAATAACGAATGACGAATGTTCAAATTACGAAACTGTTTCGAAATTCGAATTTAGTTATTCGTCATTCAATTTAACATTGATAGTTGGTTATTAACCAACACCTAACGTCTAGTATCTAGAATCTAGTATCCAATATCCAATATCAAACTCATGTACAAACCTAACTTCACCATTACCAACAACCTCCTAACCTACATTGCGCGCATCGAGGCAGCCAAGAGTCTAATTGACACTGCCCCGATCGTGCCAGCGTGGGAGATCAAGTTTCGCTCTTCGGCGGTTTCTCGTATGGTTCATTACGGCACGAAGATCGAAGGTAACGAGTTAACCGAAGAGCAGGCCAACCAGATTGTGCGTTTAAAAAACGTTAACAACAGTCGCGAGGCCATGAAGAAAGCCGGCATCTTAGCTCGCGACCGAGATGTCCAGGAAGTAATTAACTATCGTAACGTGGTTGAGTGGATCGACAAACAAAAAAACATCAAAGAAAACGATGTCTTTACCGAAAGCACTCTAAAAACCCTCCATAAACTCACAGTTGAGCGAATTCTTGACTCTAAGTATGTCGGAGTCTATCGTGATAAACAAGTAATCGTCGAAAGTGGAGCAACTGGTGGAGTAGTCTTTCGCCCTCCGGTCTCGGTTGAAGTACCATACCTAGTTAAGGATCTCTTTACTTGGGGTAAGTCAAAAAAGGCAAGGGAGGTGCACCCTATTTTTCGAGCCGCCATCTTGCACTATCAACTAGTCTACATTCATCCGTTTATCGAAGGTAACGGCCGCACTGCCCGCGCCATGGCCACGCTTTTAATGTATGCTACTGGCTATGACTTTAAGCGCTTCTTCTCTCTAGAACAGTACTTTGACAGCGACGTAAACGCCTACTACGAGGCACTCCTCTCAGTACAGCAGTCAGGCAACCAAGACCTAACTTACTGGTTAGAGTACTTTACTTACGGCCTAGCCATAGAGATCGAGAAGATTAAGTCTCAAGTCCTAAAACTCTCTCGGGACCTTAAACTTAAAAAACAGCTCGGTAAACAGATTGCTCTCTCTGAGAGGCAGATAATCCTGCTTGAACTTTTCCAACAACAGGATGAGATCACCAGTGAAGAAGCTCAACGTGTTCTACCGAACGTCTCGGTAGACACCATCTTAAGAGACATTAAAGACTTAATTAGAAAAGGCGTAGTGGAGAAAAAGGGCGTAACCAAAGGAGTAAGGTATAGGTTGGTAGGAGCGTAGCCAATTAAAAACTAAAGATTTAGAGCTTCTTTGTAAAGTTGCCAAAATGTTTTTGGTATCTGGTCGATTAGATCTTTAGTGTTAAAGTTTGGACCCACTTCTTGCCATAGAACCTCGGCAGATTTTTTGATGGTTAATGAAGTCACTACACAAGCGACTAAAGCGTCGGCTTTGGCGTAAAAAGCAGCCACCAACCCAGCCAAGACGTCACCACTACCACCCTTGGTTAGACCAGTATTGCCACCTTCAACCTCAACCAGCTTGTCCTTAGAGTAAATCTTGTCAACGATGTTTTTATAAAGGATAGTCACACCACGGCTGGTTAGCTGGGAAATAACCTCTTTATTATTAATTTTAAATTTTAAATTTTGAATCTTAAATTGATCTACCAGTCTCTCCATCTCTTTTTTATGCGGGGTAATAATGTGGCCTTTGTTAAGCAGATTAACGTCCACCATCTGAAGCGCTCCCCCATCAATCACCCATTTTTTATTTGAATATTTCTTTAAAAGCTCGTTGACGACAGCCTTGGTTCTTGTCGACCTGGTCATACCTGGCCCGATCAAAATGACATCGTCCTCCTTTATGTAGCTTGCTACATCACGCCAGTCAACCACGATGCCGTGCCAAAAACCTCGTTTAAGTTTGAAACGCACCAGATCGTTGTTCTCGTTTGCGGGTGAGCTAAAGTGAACAATGTCTACAAACTTGCTAGCCACTTGGGCTGACCAAAAGATACTTGAGTGAAATAGCTTGCTACCGCCAATGACCAGAACCTTGCCGTTTTGACCCTTGTGTGAGTTTGGTGCTGGTAGTTTGAGTTGTCTAAAGTAGTTTTGCATGATTTTTCATTTAAAAAGCTTTAAGGTTTTCAATCAATACAAAATACAAAATAATCATATTTTATAAACTAACTGTTTTTTGAGCTTTTACCACTTCCTTTATTCTCTGGCTAGCGCTAGTAATGATCACTTGTCTGCCTTTAAGCAAAGAGAGTACTAGTTGGCGGCTTTTTCGATCCAGCTCGGATAAAATATCATCCAGCAACCAAACCACCTGAGATCGAGTCTTTGCCTGAAGGTAAGCTCCCGCTCCGGCCTTAAGCCATAAAACCGCCAAACGTTGCTGACCTCTGGATCCAAAAGTGGCTACATCTAGAAACTTGGCTTGGGTCTTGTCTAGATAAAGCACCTGAAAGTCGTCTTTGTGTGGGCCGACTAAGCTATGTCCGGCTGCGATCTCTTTTGGCAAGTACTGAGTTAGCCTAGCCTCGTTAATAATCTTGGGGCGATAGAGAACTTGATAATCTACCGGAAAACTAAACTGATCTAGCTCATCAATCAGCTTGCGTCTTAACTCTTGGATAAGTTGACCGTTTTTTATAAGACTTAAGTTCCAAAAGCTAAGCGCGTTTTTAGACTGTTCTCCTTCTCTTACTGCCAAAAGCAGACGGTTGCGTCTTTTGAGGGTGTTTTCGTAAGTTTTTAAACCCACCCTATACTCATAAGAGACTTGACTTAAGATCTCATCCATAAAGCTTCGCCGTCTAGTAGGCGAACCCTCGATCAACCTCATGTCCTCTGGTCGAAACAAAACTGTTTTAAACTGACCCACAAAGTCCTTTTTTCTTTTTCTTATCTCGTTTATACTAAACAGGCGATACTGCGTCTTTTTCCCCTGCACCACACCACGGGTTAGTAAAACCTCAAGCTCATCTTGACTACCCCCCTCTTCCATCTTCAACTTTCTATCTTCCATCTTTAACTTAACCCTTCCCAGTTCTTGCCCAAAGGCGATCATTTCTTCTATCTTTTTAGCTCGAAAGCTATCGCCGGTGGCAAGCAAGTAAAGCGCCTCGATGATGGCAGTCTTGCCGGAGGCGTTTAGACCTAAAATTAGGGTGGTTTGTGGAGAGAAATCGAGGATAAGGGATCGGTGGAGCCTGAAGTTGGTTAAGCTAAGCTGCTTAAGTCTTAAGTTGTCCATGAGTAGCTTATTATAACCTAAGTTCTAAATCCCAATATCTAATATCCAGTATCCAGTATCTAAATTACTTTTTATGTTCAATATTAAAGAAAGCAAATCGACTTTGAGGAATCCTTAGGTATCCAGGTGCTCTTAAGTTAAAGATGGTCTTAAACTCACTTCCTGGAATGTTTATGGTACCGCGATTTGTTTCAAGCCTAACATTAACCGTCTGTCCGCTATCATTATGACTCACGGTCACACTCGAGATAGAGGTGACCGCTCCACCAGACTTATCCGCCAAACTTTTAAGCTCATCCATCGAGTAGGGGTTGCCACCACTACCACCAATTTGACACTGATTGATCGTTACCGGTTGAATACGCGAAGTGTCGGCACCATTGGGATTTTTTTGTACAATCCAAGCGTTAATAATGTCAGCAAACTCTTTCTGTGTAAGCCATGGATGAGACCTACCACAACTGGCTCCAGTCTTTGAGTAACCAGCCCGATACCAAGCTTTATAAAACCAAGGGCTTTTAGCTTTGTTTTCCCAGGCGCGATCAGCCCAGTTACCACCACCAGATTTATCGGTTGTGTCCCAACCGCTGGTGTTGGCGTAGCCTCCGTGGGTGCTAGCATACTGAGTTGAGACCGGCTGACCACCATTATCCACCAGCACCCAACCTTTAGTTTCGTTCACCGCCTGCTCCCAAGCCCCACCTTTCTTTTGATTCTTAAACACCTGACAGCGTTCGGTGGTGCAGATCGAGCGCTTACCGTTATCGGTGTAGCGAATAGCATAGGTGCGAGCGGCAATAGCCTGGGCTTTAAGTGCGTTTAGGTGCCAAGAAGCCGGCATCTCATAGATGCCTTGTAAGTACTGCTCTTCAAACGGGATAACGCCCACACCGTCGACCGTGATCTTATCCATCTCAGCGTAGTTTTTTTCGATGTGAGCGTTAGGATAGTAGGCTTTTAAGATCTCCTCTACCGACTGGCCAGCCTCGGCTCGAGCCTTTGCCCCGTACTGACTCATACCGTTTCTGTGAGTGTAGGCCCCAAAAGAAAAAACCGCAAACGAGTTAGCCGGCGCTTGGGCTTTAAAGGCGATCGAGGCGTTAAAGTCATCGGCCAGGGCCACCTCACCCACACTAGTAGTCTGGGTGCCCGAGCGAGCCGCGATGATTGCCTGCTGTTTAGCCGAAAGCTCAGCAATCTTGTTTGAAAGCTCTTTTTGATAAGACCTGGCTTTCTTTATCTCTCCCTCAAAAAACCTTGCTTGCTCGTTAAACTGTTTTTCCATCTTTGCCAAGCGCTTCTGTCTCTCCTCAAGCGACTTTTTGTCTCTCTCAAGCTGAGTAATCTCAGTAATTATCTGGGAGATGATCCGCTCATCTTGAGCCTTTACCGAGGCTCGATAAGCTAGATCTCGAGTAGATTTGGGGTTGTTAAGTTGAAAAAAAGTTAAAAAAGGCAAAGAGACAACCCGCTTGCGTTTGTACTGCTCACTAATTCGCTTAGTCAGAATCTGATACTGCAAAGAAAACTCCTGCTCCCTTTCGGAGATCTGCTTAGCTAGCTCGGTTGTTTTTTGTTTAGCAGCTGCAATTCCAGCTCTAATGCTGGTAATCTTTTGGTTTAAATCTCTAACCTGATTTTCCAGTGGCTTGGTCGCAGCCTCGGAAAGTTTTTTTAGCTTTTCTAGCTCATCTATCTGTTGCTGAAGCTCCACCACGGGGTCAACAGCATAAATAGGGTTAGGAGTTAATCTTAATGAAGTTGATAACCAACTCAAACCAACTGTCAACAAACTACCTACCACTAACCACACACCACCCACTAGTAAATAAAATAGTTTCTTTTTCATGCAGGCAGATTTATTTTAACAGAAAAGGTGAAGTTAAGGTTTATACTTTAGGCTGAGTTTGTTAAAATAAGGCTATTGTGAGAAAAAAAATATTTGCCTTTTCTTTGGTTGCATTGATAATCTACACGCTTTCTGCACAAAACATTCGACAGGTGTACGCTGATTCTACGTGTCAAGCGCTTGCAGGACTAGGCAATGACGTTGTTTTACCTCCATATACAAAAGGATCTACGCATACGATCAAATTCTCTATTTACAGTGACAATGTCAGTTG